>CALGPK010000049.1 GCA_937960415.1 uncultured Bacteroidales bacterium
ATTTTGTATGTATTTGTATATCAACAAATTAGGTATAAAAAGTGACGAAGTCGGGAAAAACTTCGATATAATACAAGCAAAACAAGATAGTTCCCCAATCTTGATTGCTATTCTTCACAGGGCAAAAGAAATAATGCATCCTTACTACATGAAATTGCTTCAATTGATTCGATATTCATGAGTATTAAAAAAAACTAAGTACAAAAGAATAATTTTTGTTAAAGTCTTTCCCGTTTTTGCCTAACTCACTTTGCCCTGAACAAACGGGATGGTTCGACTGGCGGGTTATACTTCGCAGGCTCGTATAACCCGAGTCTCACACAAATCCTTGTTGCTTTCACTAATCCTGTCGCGTTCACTGAGCTTGTCGAAGTGAATCCTTGTTTTAATGGATGTGGTACTACGACAGCAAGACCTTTTTTAAAAACTAACCTGTTGATTTTCAACGAATCAATTTGTTAAAAAATGTTAAAACACCCCGCAACCACCTTATAACAACGTTTACCATTTCACCTGCTTTTAACATTTTTTTAACATTTTTGGTTCAAACTTTATCGGTCTATTTAACACATTTTAACAATTTTTCGACAAAAAACCATTTTCTGCACCACCATTTCAAAGAACCTCGATGCAAATGTACAAAAAAAATTATTTCAAAAAAATATCTTAATAAAATTAAAATGTTTGATGGAACAATTCGGTAAAATCATCATGAATGCAACTGCTGGTACAACAAAAACATGTGTCTTAAACTCTCCTTAACGGGTATAAATTTACATTGCAGTACATCGCATATTTTTTCGTTGCTGTAATTCAATTCTTTATTTAGTAATCGTGCAGTATAACGATTCATGAGCTTACGTTTCGAAACCACCGACATTATTTCGCCTAAATAACCTAGCATAATGAGCTTTTCTTTACTCATTCGTTTAAGTTTTTTATTAATCCCTAAAAAATCGCATAAATATTGGTATATCTCTTTATAGTATAGGTTCTCGGAAGTTATAATAAACCGTTGGTTGGTAATGGTTGTATTCAACGTTAAATGCAAAATAATACGTACAACATCGCGTATATCGACAAAACTACCTCGCCCCGAAGGATAATACAAAAAACCGTTTTTTAGTTGCAACAAAATGGTTTCGAAAATATGCCACTGCCTGCTATAACCTAAAATTACCGATGGATTGATAATTACAGCTGGTAGTCCTTCCTGAATGCCTCGCCAAACTTCAAGCTCGGCATAGCATTTCGACACGGTGTACGGATGTTCGGTTGTTAATATCTCAAAAGGTGAATTTTCTTTGCCTATACCATTTATCGAATGAGTAATGGTAGCAATGGAACTAATGTAACAAAAACGCTTAACATGCTGCAAAATAGAAGCATTTACAACATTTTCGGTAATCTTAATGTTTTTTTCTATCATCTCACGATTGCCACTTTCGTTTATATTTACCTGTGCAGCAGCATGCATTACTATATCTACTCCGTTTAAAACTTCTACCACCTCGCTAAATTTAGACAAATGACAATCGACCCAACGAATTTGATGAAATAACGGTAAGGCCTGGTTCAATTCAAAAACTTTCTGCGTATAAGATATATCCGAATGTTCGCGTTTTAAAGCTAAAACAGATTTGCCTCTTTTCATTAGTTCTAGCAAAAGATGTGAACCAACAAAACCTGTCGAACCCGTTATTGCTATCATATTACAAAATTACTGGCTTTTTTCGTATTTTTGATGCAACTTTACAAAATAATAATTCTGTCGTGTGAAATTTAAACTTTCGTTAATACTTTCTATTTCTATTTCCGCACTATTAAAGTCGCAGTATATTATTTATCCTTACTATTATCACAATAACCTGCAATTCGAATATCAAATACATCTCGATAGCCTTTCACATAATTCTATTCGTCCATATACGCTCAAACTAAATGCAAAACAACCATGGAACATCCCTATTACTAAACTCAACGATTCATCCAATATATTGACAGTTTTTTTCCCTGTTGTTTGTACCACCATTAATACAAACAAAGAAGCAAATACTTACTTTAGTTTTTTTTCAGCCTTTATACCTAACAAACATTTGAGTATTCAACTTATTCCAGAATTTTCATATTTCGCAAACAACGACAAACTTAACCAACACTTCGATTCGATAGGACTTATTCCATCACTGGGTATTCCCGATTATAAAAAGAATAATACATTCTTAAAATTTTCGTTTCGCAATAATATACATTGGCAAACATTTCCGTTTTTATGGTTCGATGCTGGTTATGGTAAGCACTTTATAGGCGATGGTTATCGTTCGTTGTTTTTGTCAGACAATGCCTCCTCCTTTCCATACATCAAAGGAACTGCAAAAAAATGGAACGTACAATATATTGTTTTGTATAGTTTTTTTTATGAACCAAAATGGAATAACTTTAACAATAGTTATACTCGAAAAAACAGCACATTGCACTATTTAAGCTGGAATATTAAAAACCGTTTAACCATACACGGCTTCGAGACCGTTATATGGCAAGTACACGATAGTATTGGCAACCGACATTTCGATATCAATTATGTTAATCCTATCATTTTTTTTCGCCCTGTTGAATTTTCGCTTGGGTCGCCCGACAATGTGCTTATGGGTGCAGGTTTTCGATGGCAATTGTATAAACAAAATTACTTCTACTTGCAATTCTTGCTCGACGAATTTAAGCTGTCGGAATGGAAAAAGAAAAAACACTGGTGGGGTAATAAATACGCTTTACAAGCAGGCTTTAAGTCGTTTTTGCCATGGTCGCAAAATCGATTGCTGTTCTTGAGAACAGAATTTAATATGGTACGTCCCTTTACCTATGCTCACGACAGCTATTTGCGCGCGTGGGGACACATGCATCAACCATTAGCCCACCCAATGGGAGCCAATTTTATAGAATGGCTGGGGCATTTCTCTTTGGTTAACCATCGATGGATGTATGTACTTTACACTCAATACGCACGCCAAGGACACGATAGCTATAATTTCAATACCGGAAATAACATTTATCGCTCGTACAACGATCATCGACAAGATTATGGCAACTACCTGTTGGTAGGTAAAAATATCTATTCGCTTACATTTTCTGCTGCTGTTTATAGAACTATTAAAACATCGTGGGAATTACAACTTTTTTCGAAAGCCGATTATGCTATTACTATAAACGAAGCTGAAAGACCCAAAAAACAATGGTTCTTTTATGTAGGACTTACTACACGCGGTTTTATGTTTATTCTTTAATTTGGTAAAAAACTTCAACTTCATTATTTTTACCTTCATAAATATCGAATAAATGAACAACCTGGAAGTTTCTAAAATTGTCGAACAAACATTTCTAAATCATCCTATTGAATTGTTGTCGCACAAAACACTTATCGGAGCAAATTACTTCAGCGGCGCTCAGGTAATACGATTCCGTTTAAAGCTCAACGAATACGACGAAGTGTTTACCAATCAAATCGATGGTTTTAACGAAAAACTCAAAACTCTAATCCCCAGCCTCGAAGAACATCATTGCTCCATGAAGCAGCGTGGCGGCTTATTTATGCGTATGGACGAAGGCACTTTGCTCGGACACGTTATGGAACACGTTGCCATCGAACTTCAAAACCTTGCCGGAATGAGGGTGGGATTTGGCAAAACACGCGAAACCAAAGTAAAAGGAGTGTACAACGTTGTAATTCGCTTTTTCGATGAATATGCCGGTATCTATGCAGGCAAAATGGCCATCAACATTCTGAATCATTTGCTAACAAACCAACCCATCGAATTAGAACCTATTATTCAAAACCTTATCACCATTCGAGAGCGACGAATGCTCGGTTTTTCGACACAGCAAATCGTTAACGAAGCTCATTCAAGAGGCATTCCAGCCTTACGTCTCGACCAATATAATCTGGTTCAGCTCGGAACAGGATGCTATCGGAAAATAATTCGAGCAACTATTACCCAACAAACCAGTTATCTTGCAGTAGAAAATACCGACGACAAATATATGACTTACCGCATGCTCGAAGAAATGAGTATTCCCGTCCCAAAAAGAATTACCACCCATCAGATAAAAGAAGCACTGGAATTTTTTCGTGAAATACAAAAACCTATTGTAATTAAGCCCACTAAAGGTTATCGCGGCAAACGTGTAAACGTTCATCTCGATACCGAAGAAAAAATTATAAAGGCCTTCTTTTGGGCTAAAACTTACGACAAAGAAGTTATTGTACAAGAATTTATTCCAGGAAACACCTACCGTGTGTTGGTTATCAATGGCAAGTTCGTAGCTGCAGTACAGCTTATTGCCCCGTTTGTAACAGGTGACGGTACTAAAAGCATACTACAACTCATTGACGAACTCAACGCTCAACCCGAACGCGAATATGGCGATAAAGGTAAATTATCAAAAGTAGAAATAGACGAAGACACATTAAAAATTCTTGACATCAAAGGTTACCAACTAACATCTGTACTCGAAAAAGACAAAAAGCTTTTTCTTAAAAACACCGGTAATATGCGTCTTGGTGCTACATCGGTCGATGTTACCGATATCGTACATCCCCATACACAATTCGTTTGCGAACGTATTGCCGGCATTCTAAACCTCGATGTTACCGGTATTGATATCATATCGCAAGATATAGCTACACCTTTGCATGAAAACGGAGGAAGAGTAATTGAGATAAACGCCGCTCCCGACTTTCGCATGCACATCAATCCAACGGTTGGAACACCACGCCATGTCGAAAAAGCCTTTGTAAACATGCTTTTCCCCGAAAACATGCCATTTAAAATCCCTATCATCTCCATTACCGGAAGTAAAGGCAAAACACTCCTCTCGGAATGGCTCAACAAAACATTTTCCTTAAAAAACTATCGGGTAGGATTGCTCAATACACATGGCATTTTTATCCACAACCATCGCATACAGGCAGCAGACTGTGCTAATAGTCATTACGTTGCTATGCTATTAAAAGACCCCACTATAAACTTTGCCATAGTGGAAACTCCAGTCGAAAGCATTTTAGAATATGGACTCGGCTACGAAACTGCTCACATCGGCATTTTTTTAAATCTATACAACAATGAGCAATATATGGAATTCGATCACATTCGCAACCTCGAAGACATAGCCTACGCTAAGTCGGTGATTGTAGAAGAACTCGATAAAGATGGAATTGCTATTATTAATGCCGACCAACCTCTTATTTTAGAAAGCCATGACCGAATTATAGCAAATACCATGTTTTTTTCGACCGACATGGATTCGCGTACAATACGCAATTTAATTGATAAAGGACAAACTTGTGCCGCTATCGATAAAGACAGAATAATTATTTATCACCATCGCGATCGTTTTATCCCTTGTTATTTCGACGATATAACTAATATACCATTGAACGAAGATTTCGAAAAACATGTGTTGCTTGCATATTGTTTAACATTATTTGCATTGGGTTTTAAAGAAAGCGATATTCGCGATGAATTGCGTCGTTTGTAATTATCAGTAATTTTTTTTTGATAGCATTGAACAATAATACTAACTTTGTTAAAAAAATTATGTACATACTGAATATCGATACCAGCAGCGATATTTGTTCTGTTTCCGTTTTTTCGAACGGAAAGTTTATTAATTATCAGGAAGTTAAAGAAAAAAATAGTCATGCATCCAAATTAGCTCCTATTACCAATCAGCTCTTAAAAGAATTAAATATAAAAGCCAATCGGCTTGCTGCCGTTGCAATAAACAAAGGTCCTGGCTCGTACACAGGATTACGCATAGGTACTGCATTTGCCAAAGGACTCTGTTATGCACTAAACATTCCACTACTAGCCATTGATTGCTTGAAAATATTGGCTCAGGATTTTCTAATTAAATTTCCTGATGCTACTGTAGAATACATTTGTCCCATGTTAGATGCACGAAGAATGGAGGTTTATACAGCTTTGTTTGACGTAAATCTAAACACTATCTTAAATACTCAGGCACTCATTTTAACAACACAATCGTTTCATGAATTAGCCGAAAAAAAAATAGCATTTTTAGGCAATGGAGTTTCTAAATTTAAGTTTTTAAAACATGACGCTCCAAATTCATTCATGTTCTATCCCGAATTATATCCGAATGCCATGGCTTTAGGATACCTTTCCTTTCAACATTATCAACAACATGCCTTTGAAGACATCGCTTATTTCGAACCTCAATATTTAAAAGATTTTATACCTACAACTCCCAAAGATAAATTTCAATAATCTCCCATTACGCAATAAAAATTTTTATTGCATACCAACATTAAGAAAAACTTAGCTTGTTTCTTTACCATCTCCACGATGGTTATTCTAAATGGAGATAATTCATTTTGGTATTATCTTTGAACCTATTTTATAAAATCATTATTCTATGAAAAAAGCTTTTGCGAGTGTTTTATTATTACTCGTTATAGGCGTTGTACTTTATGCACAACCACAAGCAGAGAAGTTTTCTGCTTTCAAAAACGGAGAGTTTTTGCAATATCTTGTTTATTATGGTTTTATCAATGGTGGGCATGCTATGTTAAAAGTTAGCGAATTCGAAATGAACCAAAAAAAATATTTTCATGCGGTAGCTTCTGGATACTCCACAGGTATAGCCGACAAATTATTTAAAGTAAGAGATGTTTACGAAACCTTTGTTGACATGGAAACCGGTTTGCCAATCAAAGCTATTCGCAATATATCGGAAGGCACATATAAATACTACGATGAAATTTTGTTCGATCGCAAAGAAAACTTCGTTTTAAGCAAACGCAAAGGCAAATTACCTGTTCCCGAAAACACCATGGATATTTTATCGGCTTTTTATTATGCCCGTAACAACAATTTTAAAAACCTAAAACCCGACGATATCATTACATTAGAAACTTATTTCGACGACGGCTTGTTTACATTACAAATTCGCTACAAAGGTATCGAAACCATCAAAACCGGTTTGGGAAAAATAAATTGCTTAAAATTTTCGCCAGTAGTAGAACCCGGACGAATTTTTGATACCCAAGATGATGTAACTATCTGGATTTCCAACGACAACAATTTTATACCTGTTCGCATACAATTCGATTTGTTGGTTGGCAGCATCAAAGCCGACCTTGTTAAGTACGAAAATTTAAAACATAATTTTGCTATACTGAAAAAATAAACGTACCACTTTTGGCACATATTTTCACTATCTTTGAAAAAAATTTTTTTATGAATCGTAAAGTTTTTTTGAGTTTTATGTTCATTGCTTTATTTTCGTGCAATCAGCCTCGTATTCAATATCCGGTAACAAAAAAAGTAGATGTAGTTGACAATTATTTTGGCATTCAAGTAGCTGATCCGTATCGCTGGCTCGAATGCGATACCTGTGCCGACGTTAGTCAATGGATTGATGAACAAAACAAAGTTACCTTTGACTATTTATCGAAAATACCATTTCGCAAAGACTTAAAAAACCGATTAACCGAACTGTTCAACTACGAACGTCAATCGGCACCGTTTAAAAAAGGCAAGCATTATTTCTATTTTAAAAACGACGGGTTACAAAATCAAAGTGTACTTTACATAACCGAAGATGTCAAAATACCAGGTAAAGTACTTCTCGATCCAAACACCTTTTCGGACGATGGCACCATTTCACTCAACGGTTTCAACATTTCGCCCGATGGCAATATTATCGCTTACGCTATCAGCAAGTCGGGCAGCGACTGGAATGAAATTTATGTTAAAGACATTAACACCGGCAAAATGCTGAACGACACTATTAAATGGGTAAAATTTTCTGGCATTGCATGGTTTAACGATGGCATCTTTTATAGCGGATATGAACCTCCCAAAAAAGGACAAGAACTTTCGCAAAGCAATACATACCATAAATTGTACTATCATCGATTGGGCAATAAACAAAGTCAAGATGTTGTTGTTTTTGAAAACCCCAACGAACCTAAGCAAAATTTTTATGCTTACACTACTTCCGACAATCGCATTTTATGTATCTCGGTAAGCAAAGCAGGCGAACTTGGAAATGCACTGTACTACATGGATCTTGGACAAACCAAACCCATCATTCAACCCATTTTCAATACCTTTAATATAGAATATAACGTTATCGACCACCATAATGGATACCTTTATATTAAAACCAATCACGAAGCAAACAACTATAAAATTATACGTCTATCTATCCTTACAAGCGACAAAAAGATAGAAACCATCATTCCCGAAACCAAAGACGTAATCAAAAATGCAAGTCTTACAAAAGATCATTTAATTGTTCATTACATGAAAGATGCTAAAAGCCAACTTAAAGTATTCTCTTTAGACGGTAATTTTTTGTACGAAATTTCGCTTCCTGCTATTGGAACCGTTAATTCGCTCAATACTCATACTTCCAATAACGAGCTTTTTTTCGATTTTACTTCTTTTAATTATCCTACAACCATTTACAAGTACGATACCGAAAAACAACAGCAAGAAATTGTTTTTAGTCCAAAAATAGACTTTAAATCGGATGATTATGTGGTAAAACAAGTATTTTACCAAAGCAAAGATAAAACCAACATTCCGATGTTTATTGTTCACAAGAAAAGCATAGAGTTAAATGGCAAAAACCCAACGCTCTTGTATGGCTATGGTGGCTTCAATATAAGTCTAACACCATCTTTCTCTTCCACACGATTGGCATGGCTCGAACAAGGTGGAATTTTTGCCATGGCCAACTTGCGTGGCGGTGGCGAATATGGCGAAGCATGGCACATAGCTGGGACTAAACTCAACAAGCAAAATGTATTTGACGACTTTATTGCGGCTGCCGAGTATTTAATATCACAAAAATATACCAGCCCCGAATATCTGGCCATTCAGGGTGGGTCGAACGGCGGATTGCTTGTAGGAGCAGTTACCAACCAACGTCCCGAACTATTTAGAGTTGCCTTACCTGCTGTTGGAGTTATGGACATGCTCCGTTTTCATAAATTTACCATTGGCTGGGCCTGGGTTACCGACTACGGCTCAAGCGAAAACAAAGAAGAATTTGAAGCATTGTACCAATATTCTCCTTTACACAACATAAAAGAGAATGTAGAATATCCATCGGTTTTAGTAACTACAGCAGATCACGACGATCGCGTAGTTCCTGCTCATTCGTTTAAATATATTGCAACACTACAAGAAAAATACAAAGGCAAACATCCGGTGTTAATTCGCATAGAACGAAAAGCCGGACACGGAAGTGGAAAACCAACTGCCAAAATCATCGACGAAACTGCCGACATTTTTTCTTTTGTCTTCAACGAAATGGGCATTCATCCTAAATTCAAAAAATAAATGACACTACCGGTTTCGTTTATTGTTATAGAAGGAAATATTGGAGCCGGAAAAACCTCACTGGCACATCTACTAGCTGAAAAATTAAATGGGCGACTCATTTTGGAGCGTTTTGCCGAAAATCCTTTTCTCCCTAAATTCTATCAAGACCCCAATCGATGGGCATTTCCACTCGAACTATCTTTTCTAGCCGACCGCTACAAGCAACTAAAAGAAGAACTGCTACAACCTACCTTATTCGATAAGTTTATTATCTCCGACTATTATTTCATGAAATCACTAATTTTTAGCAAAGAAACGCTTAGCGAAGACGAATATACCTTATACCAACAACTTTTCGATATCATTTACCAACAAATTCCGCGCCCTAATCTTTTTGTATACCTGCACGCACCCATCGAAAAATTACTCAAACAAATAAAGCTCAGAGGAAGAGAATACGAACAAAATATCTCCGAAGAATACTTGCAAAAAATACACAACAACTACATCGAATTTATTGATACACAAAAAGATATTCCTATTTTAATCCTAAACACCGAACATCTTGATTTTGTATATAATTCAAACGATTTTTTGTCCATTTTTTCAGAAATTTTAAAATTTCTTAATAAAAAAGGTGTGCACAAATTATTTTTTTAGCAAAACAAAAATTTGTTATTAAAAAAATGATTTATAATTTTGTCCCAAATTTAAGTGCGTTTAAACTAAATTATATCCATATGAAGAAGAATTCCTTTTTTTATGCTGTTCTATTATTAGCATCAGTTGTAGCTTTTAACGCTTGTACGGGGCTAAAAAAAATGAAAAAAAATCAGGGTGTGATTAAATACACCTTAACACCACAAATACTAGAAATGCATGGCGATAGTGTAGCTTTTTCCATCAACGGAAAATTCCCCGAAAAATATTATCGTAAAAAAGTTACATGCGAAATTACTCCTGTAATTAAAAGCTCAAATGGAAACGAAATTCCATTAAAATCTGTCAAAGTACAAGGCGAAAAAGTACAAGACAATAATACCGTAATAAGCTTTTTAAATGGAGGCGGATTTAACTATTCAAACAAGATAGCTTACACTCCCGATATGAGGGTTTGTGATGTATTGATTAAAGTAAAAGCTTCTGCAAAGAAAAAATCCGTAGATTTTGAACCGGTTAATATTGGCAAAGGTACCATTACTACTGCCGGTTTAGCAGAAAAAGATGCAAAACCCATTTTTGCTAAAGACAATTTTGTTCGTATAATCCCCGAAGAAAAAGTAGCAACTATTATGTATCTAATCAATCAATACAATGTACGTCCACAAGAACTCACAAAACAAGAAATGAAGGAATTAAAGAATTATCTTCAAGCCACTGTAAAAAACCCTCGTAAAAATATAAAAGGAGTTAATATTTCATCGTATGCATCACCCGATGGACCAGAAGATCTTAACGATAAATTGTCTAAAAATCGTGGTACTTCTGCCAACAATGTTATTAAAGAACAATTAAAAAAATTTGAAAAAACTAATCAACCCGGATTCTTCAATATTAAATCGACACCCGAAGACTGGGAAGGCTTCCAGCAACTTATGCAACAATCAGATATCCCCGATAAAGATCTCGTTTTGCGTGTGCTGTCTATGTATAGCGATCCTGTTCAACGTGAAAAAGAAATTAAAAACATCAGCAAAGTATATCTTCAAATAGCCGATAAAATTTTACCCAAGCTTCGCCGCGCTAAGTTAAAAGTTAGTGTTGATAGTATTGGTCGTAGCGATGAAGAAATTAACACAACGTTCGATACCAAACCACAAGCACTAACTATTGAAGAACTATTATACGGAGCAACCTTAACGAAAGATATTAATCGTCAACAAAAATTTTATCAAGCAGCTATCAACCAATATGCTTCCGATTGGAGAGGCTTTAACAATCTCGGATGCCTTTATGTATTACAAGGCAACCTTAGCGAAGCTAAAAATAATTTCGAAAAGGCCAAATCTATTAACCCCGGAAATAATGTTGTACTCAACAATTTGGGCGTAATTGCACTTCGCGAAGGTGATTTTGTCAAAGCAGAAGAATACTTTAAATCGGCAAGTGGAGCAGGCAACGAAGTCAATTATAACCTGGGTATTTGCGCTCTAAAAAAAGGCGATTATAACACTGCTGTTTCTCGTTTTGGTTCGTATTGTACATTCAACGCTGCATTGGCAAAATTGTTAAACGGCAATCCCGACGGTGCAAGCAAAACCATCGATTGTGCCGAAGATAAAGAACGTGATATAATGTATTACCTCAAAGCCATTATTGGTGCTCGCCAGGGAAATACCGACCTTATGTACAACAGCCTAAGAGCTGCTATTAGCAAAAATCCAGCACTCTCCCAAGAAGCAAAAACCGATATGGAGTTCTTCAAATACTTTAACGACGAAACATTTAAGTCTATTCTACGATAACCACAATTTTAAATTATTTTAAAGGCAGTCTTTTAGACTGCCTTTTTTATTACTTTTACGCAATACATGAAGTTTTATATACTTATCATAGCATTTATTTCGTATTCAACATTTCTTTTTGCCCAAAGTGTTACTAAAGTTATGGGCAAAGTTATTGATGCACAAACGAAAGAACCCTTACCTTTTGTAAATATCGTAATTAAAGGCACCAAAGCCGGATGTATTAGCGACATTAACGGCAATTACAAACTCGAAACCAAAGAAATAGGCGATTCTATTATTGTTTCGTTTATCGGATACAAACGAGCCGCACAAAAAATTTATGCCGGAAGATTTCAAACCATCTATTTTGAACTTCAACCAGAATCAATCGAATTGCAAGAAATAACAGTGATTACCAAAAAACGAAAACACCACAAAGACACATTGGCACTCGAAATACTTGACAAAATTTGGGAACATAAACAAAAAAATGATATCGACAAGCTCGATTATTACGAATACGAAACTTACAACAAAGTACAGTTCGATCTAAATAACTTGTCGGATAAGTTTTTTGAAAATCGCATCATGAAGCAATTCGAGTTTGTGAAACATTATATTGATACTTCAACCGTCAACGGGAAAGCATACCTACCGGTTTTTATTCTTGAATCGGTTTCCGATTTTTACTATCGTAAAAAACCAAAAGCCGAACGCGAATTTATTAAAGCAACTCATGCTTCGGGTATCAACAACGAAAGTATCAATCAGTTTATGGGCAACATGTATATTCGCATCAATCTTTACGATGATTATATCGATTTATTTGGAAAAGGTTTTGTTTCGCCTATTGCTCGTTTAGGACGTCTTTACTATCGATATTACCTGATAGACAGTGGATGGGTTGATCGTCACTGGTGCTATCACCTGGCATTTGTGCCAAAAATAAAACAAGACAATGTTTTTAACGGCGACCTATGGGTTAACGATACCACATTTGCCATTAAAAAAATTCAACTTCGTATCGATAAAAATGTAAATCTTAATTTCATCAACAACGTCATCATCGAACAAGAATTTATTCCCATCGAAAACACCGCATGGATGCTAAGTAAAGAAAATATTGTAGCCGACTTTAATTTATTCGAAAACCCTAATAACACAACCGGATTCTTTGGACGAAAAACCACCTTTTACCGTAATCATAAAATCAATTACCCGCGAAACGATGAGTTTTACAACACAAAAACAAACATAGTGGTCTTAGAAAATGCCCACACTAAAAACGAACAGTATTGGGACTCTATCAGACATGAACCCCTGACTCACAAAGAACAAGGTATTTTTAATATGGTCGACAGCATCAAAAATGTAAAAGTATTTCGTACTTTTTACGACATTATGAATGCCATTATTACCTATTATTACGTCTTAGGAAAATTTGAATTTGGTCCTTACTTTACTTTGTATAGTTTTAATAACATTGAAGGAAACCGCTTTCGTATAGGTGGAAGAACTAGCAATGAAATTAGTACACGCTACATGATTGAAAGTTACATTGCATACGGAACAAAAGACCAGCGATGGAAATATGGTGGCAATTTCATTTATTTATTCGATAATAATCCACGTAGAGGATTCACCATAGATGCCAAACACGATATGGAACAACAGGGACAAAGTGTTAATGCTTTTCGCGAAGATAATATCCTTTCGTCCACTTTTCGCAGAGGACCCCAATACACTTTATCAATGGTCAACCAAATTAAAACCGAATACGAACACGAATGGTATCAGGGCTTTTCGAATACACTTCGCATTCAATGGAGGGAATATTACCCTTATTTTGGTCAAACTTTCTATATAAACGAAAACCTTCAACAGGTTTATTATCCATCGTTTGTTACTACCGAAATTTCGCTCAACACTCGGTACGCATATAACGAAAAATTCATAATGGGTAAGTTCGAACGTATTAGCCTTGGTACCGAATATCCTGTTATAAATTTAACAGCTACACTTGGCCTTAAAGGAATTTTTGGTGGACAATTTACATATCAAAAACTCGAACTAAAAATTGACCATTGGTTTAACACATACCCCATTGGCTATGGCACTTATATAATCGATGCCGGTAAGTTCTTTGGACGACTGCCCTATCCACTTCTTAAACTTCACGAAGGCAATCAAACCTATTTCTTTGATGAATACGCTTTTAACCTTATGAATTACTACGAATTTGTCAGCGATCAATGGGCAAGTTTAACATATACACACTACTTCGACGGATTTTTTTTGAACAAAATTCCGATATTTCGTCGCTTAAAATGGCGTGAACTTGCATGGTGGAAAGGATTGATTGGCTTTCTAAATTCAGAAAACCTTTCTGTAATGACGTTTCCATCTACACTTTATACCCTCGATCGTAATCAAGATTTAACCCGTCTTAAACCATACATAGAAGCAGGGATAGGTATTGAAAACATCCTTAAATTTATTCGTGTCGATGTTCTACAGCGTTTTTCTTACTTAAATCATCCCAATATTTCAAAATTTGGAGTTCGTGTTAGTATGTATTTTAAATTTTAACAATCTTTTCTGTTGTAAAATATTTTCTATACGAAAATTTCTTTTTATTTTGCGAAAAAAAAATAATGGACTACCAATTAACATCGAATTTAATCGAGAAGTATTTACAAAAAGATCCCAGATTATTTACTGCTGATGATATTATCAAATTTATTGTTGATAAAGAAATAGAATTAGTTAATTTTAGGTATGTAGCACAAGATGGACGATTAAAAACACTAAGTTTCTACATCAACGATAAAAAATACTTAACCGATATTCTTACATACGGCGAACGAGTGGATGGTTCAAGTTTGTTTTCGTTCATAGAAGCAGATTCGAGCGATTTATATGTTATACCAAGATACAAAACAGCTTTTGTCAATCCGTTTTCATATAATATAGCTGTGGATATTTTATGTTCTTTTTATACCAACGAAGGAAAACCTCTCGAAAGTGCTCCGGAATACATTTTACAAAAAGCCCATCGTTACTTTAACGAAAAGACCGGGCTTACATTTAAAGCTCTTGGTGAACTCGAATTTTACGTCATTGCACCTAAAAAACAAATGTATTTGCCTAACAACCAAAAAGGCTATCACGAATCGGAACCATTTATCAAATACAGCGATTTCAGAAATAAAGCTATGCAACTTATTTCGCAATGTGGAGGAAAAATAAAATACGGGCATTCCGAAGTTGGAGTATTCTACGACAATGAATATACTTACGAACAACACGAAATAGAGTTTTTGCCCTTACCTGTTGAAGATGCTGCCGATCAGATTATTATTAGCAAATGGATATTACGCAATCTTGCTTACCAAGAACAAATCAATGTTAGTTTTGCTCCTAAAATTACGGTAGGCAAAGCAGGCAGTGGCATGCACATTCACATGCTTGCCGAAAAAGATGGTTGCAACCAAATGCTCGAAAACAATCGGCTTAGCAATACAGCACGTTGTATGATTGCAGGTATTTTATCGTACGCCGATGCCATAACAGCCTTTGGCAACACCACTCCACTTTCGTTTATGCGACTGGTACCACACCAAGAAGCTCCTACCAGTATTTGCTGGGGCGACCGAAACCGCTCTGCACTCATCCGTGTCCCTCTCGGTTGGACTACTCAGGAAATCATGATTGAACATGCCAACCCTACCATAAATATCGAAAATTATCAAATTCCCGAAAAACAAACCATTGAGCTACGTTCACCCGATGGAACTGCCGATGTATATTTGTTGCTTTCGGCTATTGTAGTTGCTGCCACACAAGGATTTGAAATGCCCAATGCTCTTGAGCTTACCGAACAACTATATGTTAATGCAAATATACACAAAAAAGATGGTATAGATAAAATCCAATATCTCGGACACCTACCAACGTCGTGCTACGAAGCTGCACTGTGTCTTGAGCAAAAAAAAGATATATTCATTAGCACGGGCGTTTTCCCTTCCGGTACCATAGAAACATTAATAAAACAACTAAAAGAATACGACGATAGCAATATCAGAGACACGCTTTCGAACAATCCGGAAATGTTACAACAAATGGTAAATCAATTTTTACACTACCGATAAACACTCATCCGTTATTATTTTTTAACAAATACAAAAAACATCGTTTTTTTTTAAAGCCAAAAAAACATTAAGTTTGCACATACAAAAGTATCATGGCTAAAAGACAAAAAAACCGTTACTGGCTGCGTATCGTTAATTCATACATTTCAACCACATTCAGTATAACCCTTTTGCTTTTTTTGCTTGGTATTGTTGCCCTCCTTTACATCAGTAGCGAACAAATTAGCAATTATGTAAAAGAAAATATTAGCTTCAGCGTTTTTATTAAGGAAGAAGCAAAAGAGCCCGATATTCTTAAACTTCAAAAACTTATCGATGCTAAGCCATACGTAAAATCAACTCATTATATTACCAAGGACATGGCTGCCGAACAATTGAAAAAAGATTTGGGCGAAACGTTTTTGGAAATGCTTAGCGAAAACCCTTTACCTCCATCTATCGAAGTAAAATACAAAGCCGAATATGCCAACCCCGATAGCATAAAAAAAATAGAAAAAGAAATAGGACAATACCCCATGGTTGAAGAAATGTATTATCAGAAAGATTTGCTATACGTGATATACAAAAATCTTAACACTATTAGCTTTTTTATGCTCGTTATCAGCAGTTTTTTATTAGTTGTAGCAGTAGCTTTAATTAATAATACCATCCGTTTACTTATTTATTCCAAGCGTTTTATCATAAAATCGATGCAGCTTGTTGGGGCTACTAAAAGTTTTATTCGAACACCTTTTGTTCTTAATTCCATTTATCAAGGCATTATTTCTGCTTTTATAGCTATTATTTTTATTTCTGCTATTATTTATTATTTGCAAAACAATTTGGGCGATATTATCAATTTTTACGATTACAAAACATTAGGCATTACTTACGGAATTATTCTTTTATCTGGTTTTACTGTTACCCTTATTTCTTCGTTTTTTGCTGTTAATCGATATTTACGCTTACGTACATCCGATTTGTATTTTTAAACACAACATAATATGAAAGAAAAACATTCATACTCTTTTTTAGGAAAAACAAACTACATCATTATTGTAGTTGGGCTGTTATTTATTGTTTTTGGTTTTATTGCTATGTCTGGTGGTGGCACCAAAGACCCAAATGTATTTGCCGGCGATACATTGTTTGACTTTAGACGACTAACCCTTTCTACTATTTTAATTCTGATTGGTTTTGCAATCGAAATAGTTGGAATTCTATATCGTAGCAAACAAAATACGGAATAATGACATGGTTTGATGCTATTATTATAGCTATTGTAGAAGGAATAACCGAGTTTTTACCTATTTCTTCTACAGGTCACATGATTATTGCTCAACATTTGTTAGGTATTCCTTCGTCCGATTTTTTACATTTGTATATTGTTAATATTCAGTTTGGTGCAATATTGTCCGTAGTTTTCTTATATTTCAAGCACTTTTTTAAAAGCATTGATTTTTACGTTAAGTTGTTCGTAGCATTTATCCCGGCTGCTATAGTTGGTTTTATTTTTGGTAAACATATCGACGTTCTTCTCGATAGTGTCTGGGTTGTTTCAATTGCCCTTGTTGCCGGAGGTATCGTTTTTTTATATGTAGACAAATGGTTTACACAAAACACATATCAAGGTGAACCTTCGTACTTCAATTCGTTTGTCATAGGCGTTTTTCAATGTATTGCACTTATACCCGGTGTTTCTCGCTCCGCTGCAACCATTATCGGAGGACTTACCCAAAAACTTCATCGCAAAGCAGCTGCCGAATTTTCGTTTTTTCTGGCAGTTCCTACCATGTTTGCTGCATCGGCATATAAACTATACAACACTCATCAACTTATTCAAAGTCAGCAAATTCATTTTTTATTAGTTGGCAATTTAGTTTCATTCGTAGTTGGTATGCTAGCCATTAAGTTTTTCATTTATTTTCTTACCCGATATGGGTTTTGGCTTTTTGGTTGGTATCGGATTATTGTAGGTAGCATTCTTATCATTCTGCTTAGTTTTGGTTATAAGCTCAATCTTGTTTAAATGAACCGGTTGATTGACAACAGTGGTGTGTTTTTAATGAACAAACCCTATGGTTGGACATCGTTCGATTTGGTCGATAAAGTCAGACGTTTAGTCAAACATTATTTACAACAAAAAATAAAAGTAGGACACACAGGTACATTAGATCCTTTGGCAACCGGACTTATGATTTTATGTCTCGGCAAAGAGACTAAAAACATTTCTCTTTATACCCAGTACGACAAAGAATACCTTGCTACCGTCAATTTTTCAGGGACAACTGCTTCGTATGATCTGGAAAAACCTATTGAAGAGCATTTCACTTACAATCATGTTACCAAAAGTAGGCTTCTCGAAGTACTTCAATCGTTTAAAGGTAATATTATGCAAACACCACCCGAATTTTCGGCCAAATGGGTCAATGGTAAACGAGCTTATCAATTAGCCCGAAAAGGAGCAAAAGCCGAACTCAAACCTGTTCCTGTCAACATTTATGAATTACAGCTAACAGACTTTTCTCCCCCCGAATTTACCATATATGTAAAATGTAGTAAAGGCACATACATTCGAGCATTGGTAAGAGATATAGGCAAAGAACTAACAGGCGGTGCATATTTATCAAAACTTGTACGTACTGCCATAGGTCCATTTTCGTTAAATTCGGCTATTTCGGTTGAAGATTTTGAAAATATGTTAAAATTGGCAAAGTTTTTGTAACCAATACCATTTTTTTGCGTATCAAGGTTTGATTTAAAATATAATTAATTATGAAACTTTCTCATTTTAAATTTAAGTTACCAGATGATTTAATAGCCTTGTATCCACGCGAAAATCGCGATGATTCGAGATTAATGGTTGTTAATCGCGAAAGTGGTTTAATTGAACATAAGATATTTAAAGACCTAATTGATTATTTCGACGAAAACGATGTAATGGTTTTTAACAACACAAAAGTATTTCCTGCCCGTTTATACGGGAATAAAGAAAAAACTGGTGCACGTATCGAAGTATTTTTGCTTCGCGAATTAAACCGCGAACAACGTTTATGGGACGTAATGGTAGAACCTGCTCGAAAAATACGTATTGGCAATAAGCTATATTTTGGCGAAAAAGACGAACTGGTTGCCGAAGTTATCGATAATACCACTTCCAGAGGTCGTACTTTGCGTTTTTTATACGATGGCGATTACGATTCGTTTAAAAAGACGCTGTATTCGCTTGGTGAAACACCACTGCCCAAATTTATTAAACGTGAAGTAGAAGAAATTGATGCCGAACGCTATCAAACCATTTTTGCTAAAGAAGAAGGTGCCGTTGCTGCACCAACTGCCGGTATGCATTTTAGTAAACATCTGCTCAAAAAGCTCGAAATAAAAGGTGTTCACATTGCTTTTGTTACTTTACATGTAGGGTTAGGAAATTTCCGTCAAATTGACGTTGAAGATCTTACCAAACACAAAGTAGATTCGGAAGAAATAAAAATAAGCCCCGAAGTTTGCGAAATCGTAAACAACGCTAAACAACAAAAACGAAAAGTTTGTGCTGTTGGTACAACAGTTATCCGTACATTAGAAAGCTCCGTATCGACCGATGGTTTTCTGAAGCCCTTTGAAGGCTGGACCAACAAATTTATTTTTCCGCCTTATCAATTTAATATTCCCAACGCTTTGGTTACCAATTTTCACATGCCCATGTCGCTCCCTATGATGACGGCTGCTGCTTTCTGCGGTTATGAAAAACTTATGGAAGCATATAAAGTTGCTATCAAAGAAAAATATTATTTTGGTACGTACGGCGATGCCATGTTAATTCTATAATTTTTATTACCTTTGCACAAACTTCGGTCCGTAGCTCAGCTGGTAGAGCACGTGACTCTTAATCATGGGGTCGAGGGTTCGAATCCCTCCGGACCGACAAAATAATTCTGTTTTTCTAAAAAACTGAAAACGTCAGCAAATAAAGCCGAAATTTTATTGGGAAATCTTAGATAGAATCTATGAATTAATTTCACAATTAAAAAAATTATTTCTCTGGTAAAGCGACATAAAATCGGAAAAGTTGGCTCCCGACTTCGTCACTTTTTATACCTAATTTGTTGATATACAAATACATAAAAAATCATGTAGGCACTACACGATATGGTATGTAATTCTATTTCAATAGGTTATTTAATTAAAACAGGCATTTCATTTAATTCTAAACAGCATTTGCTGAATACAACCTTTTTTATAGCCATGTTGGGCATAAGGCGAACCATACACTGCTTGACTTTATTCCCAAATAGCACATTCTCAATTATTTGAACAGTTTTTTTTGGGGCAAATACGGCAATGTTTTTACTCTTACAAACATGAGGCTAAGACAATTCAATTTATCTTAATTAAAACACAGGTATTCCAAAGTTATTAACAGATACCGTTAATTAGACACTACAAACCAGTTTTTTTAAAACCATAAAAACATAAGTCGCTGTATGTCGATTTGTTAGATTTTTCAAAAACC
>CALGPK010000050.1 GCA_937960415.1 uncultured Bacteroidales bacterium
TATAGCTTCGAGTGCCTCAAATTCTGCATTTGGCACTGTTTTCTTATAAACGGCACTTTTAGCCAGTTCTGTGTAAACATAACCTTTTAAATACCAGCTTTCGGCACTTTGATTGGTTGCTGCATCGGTTGTTAATTTATCAACCTGAATTTTGGCTTTGTCGAGCTTGCCTTCAATTTGCTGAATAAAGCTTTCTCCTCTATTAGCTGGTTTATTTTGTGCATGAGTAATAAAAAAAATAAAACTACAAACAACAATTAGCCACAATATGTTCAGCGACTTTGTAACCATATATTGATCTGATTTAATTTTTCGGTTTGGTTAGTTAATGTATAAATGGTTTTTAACATTTTTAAAACGATCTCATCTTTCTGATATTCATTAATGTATGTTTCTAAATATGGTTGAGCTTGCTTATATATTTCTATTGCCTGATTTTGTTCGGTTTTGTTCATGGCTTTTTTGATTAAACTTGTTGCTCGATTATAGTATATTGCTCCAAGATTGTAAAGAGCGTCCTGATAATTGGGATTTAAGTTTAAGGTTTTTAAATACCATTTTTCGGCTTCTATCTCATTTCCTTTTTGCTCTAAAATGCTGGCTTTTATGAAATATAACGAAGGATTGTTGGGATGTGCTTTTAATGCTTGTTCGGTGTATGTTAATACTTCATTGATTTTATTTTGTTGTAAGAAATGATTAATTAGTTCTGAATAAAAATTTAACGATTCTTCAGGAAAGAGCACTAAACCTTGTTTTAACGTATTTTCTGCATCAATATGCTGTTGATTTTTTTGGTATAGCTTAGCCAATTCAATGTATATGTTTGCACCGCCAAATTTAAGTTGCTTAAGAATTTCGTAATACTGAATAGATAAAGCTATTTTGTTTGTTTTTTCGGCTGCCAAAGCAGCATTGTAAATAATAATTGTGTCTATTTTGTTTATAGCTGGTAGTTTGTTTATTTTCAGGGCATTTTCGAAATATTCGAGGCTTTTGTCGTATTTTTTTTGATTAAAAAAATGGACTCCTTCATAATTAAACTGTGTAGCAATACTTTTTAATGCTGCTATAGTTTCTTTATTGAAGGTTTTGTTTTTATCTAGATCCAAGGTCTTAAGAAAAGCTTGATATGATAATTCTAAAGCGTTGTCCGATAAAGCTTGAATTTTTCGATCGGGCGAACCAAAAATTGCTAAGTAAATTTGCCCTCTATAATACCAAATAGCAGGATCGTTTACGTTTTTGGATTCTTGAATGGCTTTATCGGCAAGATCTTTGGCTTTAATGGCATTACCTTCGTTTAACGCTTTGGCTAAATCGTTCGCTGCAATTTGGCTAAATACCAAATTATCAATTACGAATAACAAAAAAATTAGTCCTATAGATTTCACAAGACAAACTTAAACAAAATTTCTTAACCAAAAAAGTAATTATTAGAAGAGGTAATAAAATCAGGTTAAAGTACTTTTCTAAATACAATAAACTGAGTAGTTACGATGATATTATTTTTACTTTTTAAGTGCATCAAGTTTTTTCTTGGCTTCTTCGTACTTATCCATCATCTGCAAACGATAGTAAGCGTTTTTAAGCGATTCAAGTGTTGGTAAGTCACTACTGTTGAGCTTATGTGCTTCTTCGAGGTATGGTAAGGCTAATTTCATTACTTCATCACCTTTGGCTTTCATGGCCTTATATTTATTGTTGTCGGGTTCGTTGTTAGCTTGATTGTATATATCTGCAGCTTGATTAAAATATACTGCTCCAAGGTTATACTGATAGTCGAAAACATCGGGTTTTAATTCTATGGCTTTTTTGTAACATTCAATAGCCTTGTCGTAATTTTTATCGTTGGAATCGTAAATTGTGCCCAAAGCAAAATGATATGTAGGATTGGTGGCATCGTTTTGAATGGCTATTTGCAAATAATTTTTTGCTTCGTTTACTTGTTTAGTTTGCAAATAGTGATTGATTAGTTCTACTACCAACAAATTATTGTCTTTGGGATATTTTTCGATACCTTTTTTAAGCGTTTCGGTAAATTTAGCTGTATCACCTTTTTGACGGTAAGCATCGGCCATAAAGAAATAAGTGTTAGCTTTTTCTTTGTTATCGGCTCCATATCCTAATTTGGTACAGGTTTTAAACATTTCAATAGCTTCGTCGTATTGTTTCGATTTCAATGCAGCCAATCCGGCGTAATAAATTACAGGAGTATCGATTTTTCCAGACATTCCTGATACAAACAATGAACTTTTAAAATATTTCAACGATTTTTCGTATTCTTTTGTATTCTGATATGCATCAATACCTTTATTTACAAAAATATTTGCAAGTGTTGGATATTGGTTCATAATAATATCTGCGGTAATTTCCTGGTCAGTATATTTGGTTTTCTGATCCATTAGAGCTTTGTAGAACGACATTAGGTCTTCGGGCTTGTTTTCAATATCTAGATTCTGTAGCGATGGATCTAAAAAGTTAAAAAGTAATGCTTTTTTAAAAGCTTCAAATGCTTTGATAGCAGCATCGGGGTCGAGCTTTTTATAGTCTTTGCTTATATGTATTCCCTGATATATAAGCCCACGATAATACCACACACGCGGATCTTTCTGACTTTTGTCGCATGTGATGCAAAAGTCGGTCATTTCTTTTGCTTTATCTAGTTCGCCGTATTTGTAATAATTAAATGAACTAACCCGGCAAGAACTACACGACTGACTTTCAGCCAATTGAAAACTGAATATCAACAGGATTATAAACGAAAAAGTTTTCATAAAAATATTTATTAAGGTTTACTAATTTTCATTTTGTTCATCTGGTTCATTTAATGCTTCATCATTATCATCGTGTTCAATGGTTTCGAGTTCTTCATCATCAATTTCCTTGCCAACATTTACATAATCGTTGTTGTTATTGTTTTCTTCGCCGTTTGTTTCGATGTAAGTAATAGATGCTATTTCGTCTCCTTCTCTGAGGTTGATAAGGCGTACTCCCTGTGTTGCACGACCAAGCAATCGCAGGTCTTTAACGGCAAGGCGAATGGCAATACCCATCTTGGTTATAATCATCAAATGATCGCTATCTATAACACCTTTAATTGTAAAGAGCTTGCCAGTTTTGGGTGTTATGTTCATAGTTTTAACCCCCTTCCCTCCTCTGTTGGTTATGGGGTATTCGGATATCTTCGAACGTTTGCCATAACCATTTTCGGAGACAACCAAAATGTCTTCTGTCTCGTCTTCAACACAAACCATTCCAACGGCTCCACCATTGATTGGATCGACCAATGTAATGCCTTTAACACCTGCTGCATTTCGTCCCATGGGCCGCACTTTGCTTTCGTGAAAACGAACGGCACGTCCTCCCCTGTTAGCCAAAATGATGTGATGATTGCCGTTGGTTAATTTGGCTTCGATAAGCTCGTCGCCTTCGTGAATATTGATTGCTATGATTCCATTAGATCTTGGGCGTGAATAGGCTTCGAGTGTTGTTTTCTTAATAATACCTTTTCGTGTACAGAGTACAATAAAATGATTTTTGAGATACTCTTCGTCGTCGAGTTTTTCTACATGAACATAGGCTTTTATTTTATCGCCTTGTTCGATGTTGAGAATATTTTGAATTGCCCTACCTCTGGATGACTTAGAGCCTTCGGGTATCTCATAAACCTTTAACCAGTAGCAGCGACCTTTTTCGGTAAAGAGCAGTAATGTGTTGTGCATTTTAGCCACATACACATGCTCTATATAATCTTCATCGCGAATGTCGCTTGCACGAGAACCTACACCTCCCCTATTTTGCAGACGATATTCGCTAAGCAAGGTGCGTTTAATGTATCCCAAATGAGAAATAGTAATAACTACATCATCGTTTGAATAGAAATCTTCGGGGTTAAACTCATCGGCATTGTATTCTATAGTAGTTCGACGTTCATCGCCATATTTTTCTTTTAAACTAATAAGTTCGTCCTTAATAATTTGCATTCGAAGCGACTCGTTAGCTAAAATTTCTTTAAGCTGTTGAATGAGTTGTTGAAGCTCATTATATTCGTTAATCAATTTTTCGCGTTCTAAGCCTGTGAGTGTTTGAAGACGCATTGCCAGAATTGCTTTAGCCTGTTCTTCAGAAAGGTTAAAATTGTTCATTAAGCCCTCTCTTGCAATATCAACCGTTTCGGAACTTCGTATTAATTGTATTACAGCATCAATATGATCGAGTGCAATAAGCAATCCTTCTAAAATGTGAGCACGTTGCTCAGCTTGTTTAAGTTCGTATTCGGTACGCCGAATAACTACCTGATGTCGATGTTCGACAAAGTACTTTATTAAATGAATGATGTTCAGTTGCTTGGGTTTTCCATTTACTAAACAAATATTGTTTACATTAAACGAAGTTTGTAAAGCCGTATGTTTGTATAGGCTATTGAGCACTACATTGGCATTGGCATCGCGTTTAACATCAATAACGATACGCATTCCATTGCGATCCGATTCATCGGCAATATTAGAAATGCCTTCTATCTTTTTTTCGTTTACTAAATCGGCAATTTTCTTAATCAATTCGGCTTTATTGACTTGATAGGGTATTTCGTGTATAATGATGGTTTCGGTATTACCTTCAACTTCAATAGTTGCTCTGGCTCTGATAACGATTTTTCCTTTTCCTGTTGCAAATGCTTCGCGAACACCTTGATATCCATAAATAATACCTCCGGTAGGAAAATCGGGCGCAATAATATATTTCATGATTTCGTCGGGAGTAATGTCTCGGTTGTCGATATATGCAATTATAGCATCAACCACTTCCTTTAAGTTGTGAGGCGCCATGTTAGTTGCCATGCCAACGGCAATACCAGAAGCACCATTAATGAGTAAGAAGGGTACTTTAGCCGGTAGCACAACTGGCTCTTTTAAGGTATCGTCAAAGTTGTTGCGAAAATCAACGGTATCTTTTTCAATATCAGCGAGCATCTCCTCGGCTAATTTATTGAGTCGGGCTTCGGTATAACGCATGGCTGCAGGTGGGTCTCCGTCGATAGAGCCAAAATTGCCTTGCCCATCGATAAGCGGGTAGCGTAGCGACCAGTCTTGTGCCATGCGTACCATCGTCTCGTAAACCGATGAATCGCCGTGCGGATGATACTTACCAAGCACCTCCCCTACAATTCTTGCCGATTTTTTGTAGGGTTTGTTCGATAAGTTGCCCAGTTCGTACATCCCAAACAGTACGCGACGATGAACAGGTTTTAACCCATCTCTTACATCGGGTAGTGCACGAGATACAATAACCGACATTGAATAATCAATGTACGATTCTTGCATCTGTTGTTCAATGTTTACTTTTAAAATATTTTCACCTTCGTACATTTCTAACTACTTATTTATCAATATAAAACTAGTCAAAACAAAGTCTTTTTTTTAAGTTTGCTAAGATAGTATTTTATATCCGTTATAAAAAATGAAAACCGCAGTTTTTAATTAACAGAATTTTGTTTAAATTTAGGAAATTCTTTCTTTTTTAATTTCCTTAATTTATTTGTATTTTTGTAAAAATAAAGTACCTGTTGGTATATGAATTTTAACTTTTCTAATAAGGTAAACGATATTTTATCTTACAGCCGGGAAGAAGCTGTTAGACTTGGTAATGATATTATTATGGTTGATCATTTGTTTTTAGGTATTTTGCGTGATGGCGAATCGGATGCTATTGATTTGCTAAAATCGTTATCCATTGATTTGATTGAAATTCGCAACAAAATAGAAAATTACCTAAAAAAAGACCGTCCGCTACATTTAAGCGAAAGTGATCAACTGCCTTTATCAAAAGCTGCCAGTCGGATACTTAAATTGGTCGATTTAGAAGCTATATCGATGAAAAGTAAAGTAATAGAACCCACTCATTTGTTATTGGCTATTTTGAAAGACGAAACAGCCTATACTACCAACATTTTATCGGAATACGGTATTGATTACGATACACTTAAATTGGTGTTGAGTGGTGAAGTGCCTCGCATGCAAGCCGACGATGACGATGATGATGAAGAAAAAAACTTACCACGCAGTCATCATACACAAAAATCGAACAGCGATACACCCTTTCTTGATAACTTTGGTAATGATTTGACCAAAGCTGCCGAAGAAGGCCGCCTTGATCCTATTGTTGGACGTGAGTTAGAAATAGAACGTCTGTCGCAAATTCTAAGTCGCAGAAAGAAAAACAATCCTGTTCTTATTGGAGATCCGGGAGTAGGTAAATCAGCTATAGTAGAAGGTTTAGCTACACGCATTGTTCAAAAAAAAGTATCGAGACTTTTATTTGATAAACGCATCTTTGCATTAGACCTTGCAGCTATTGTTGCTGGCACAAAATACCGTGGTCAGTTTGAAGAACGTATCAAAGCTATTTTAGCCGAAATATCTAAAAATCCAAATATAATTTTATTCATCGACGAAATACATACCATGGTTGGTGCTGGAGGTGCTACCGGTTCACTCGATGCAGCAAACATACTTAAACCTGCTTTAGCTCGTGGCGAAATTCAATGCATTGGAGCTACTACTCTCGACGAATATAGACAATACATCGAAAAAGATGGAGCCCTTGAGCGTCGTTTTCAGAAAGTACTGGTAGAACCAACCACTATAGAAGAAACCATAATTATTTTAAATAATATTAAACAGCGCTATGAAGATCACCACAATGTAATATACACTCCCGAAGCCATTGAAGCATGTGTTCGTTTGACACATCGCTACATTACCGACCGCTTGCTTCCAGACAAAGCCATTGATGCTATGGACGAAGCCGGTTCGAGAGTACATATTAAAAATATAAAAGTTCCTGAAATTATTTTGAAACTTGAAGAAGATCTTGAAGAAGTTCGAAAAGAAAAAACGAAAGCAGTAAAAATGCAAAAATTTGAACTGGCAGCAAGCTTGCGCGATAGGGAAAAGAAAATACAAAGTGCCATTGCTTCGGAAAAAATTAAATGGGAAGAAAGTATGGCACAAAATCGTCAACCCGTAACCGAAGAAAACGTTGCCGAAGTTGTTGCTATGATGACAGGCGTACCTGTACAACGAATTGCTCAATCGGAAGGCAACAAACTGCTGACTATGTTTGAGGAAATTAAGAGCAAAATTATAGGTCAGGATGAAGCTATACGTAAGATAGTAAAAGCCATTCAGCGGAATCGCGCCGGCTTAAAAGATCCCAACAAACCCATAGGTACATTTATTTTTTTAGGACCAACTGGCGTTGGTAAAACACAATTAGCAAAAGTTTTGGCCGAATATCTTTTCGATAATAGCGAAAACCTTATTCGCATCGACATGAGCGAATACATGGAAAAATTTAGTGTTTCGCGTTTGGTGGGAGCTCCTCCGGGATATGTAGGTTACGAAGAAGGTGGTCAACTAACCGAAAAGGTACGTCGTCGTCCTTACTCTGTTGTACTTTTAGACGAAATCGAAAAAGCACATCCCGATGTTTTCCATATCTTGCTTCAGGTACTAGACGAAGGTCGTTTAACCGACAGTTTAGGACGAAGAATTGATTTTAGAAATACCATCGTCATAATGACGAGCAACATTGGAACAAGACAACTGCAGGAATATGGAAGGGGTGTTGGTTTTGAGACAAAAGCCAAGAAAGAGTCTTTTAATATTCATGCCAAAAGTATCATCGAAAATGCTCTACGCAAGACCTTTGCTCCAGAATTTTTGAATCGTATCGACGACGTAATAATGTTTAATCCGCTAACCAAAGAAGATATTTTTAAGATTATCGATATTGAACTCGATGGTTTAATTAATCGTGTTAAACAAATGGGTTACGAAATCAAGCTTTCTCCCAGGGCAAAAGATTATATTGCCGAAAAGGGGTTCGATGCTCAATTTGGAGCTCGTCCATTGAAGCGAGCTATTCAGAAATACATCGAAGATCCACTGGCAGAGGCTATTATTAAACACCAACCCAAACAAGGTGATGTGCTGGTGGTAGGTTATAGCCAAAAAAATGACGAACTAACATTTAAAATAGCATCCGATTCTAAGTCGGTAAGTACCGAAGAAGAAGAATGATTATTGTTGCAAAGACGTTTAAGGGATTAGAGCAAGTATTGTACGACGAACTTTTATCAAAAGGTTTTAAAAATCCTCAGATTTTAAATAGAGCTGTTTCTTTTATTGGCAACGAAGCCGATTTGTATCGTGCCAATTATGTGCTTTCTACTGCGTTAAGAATACTAAAGCCTATTTGCGAGGAATATGCAATTAACGAAACGCAATTGTATCATTCCATACATCAAATACCCTGGCAGCGTTTTTTTAGTGAGCATAAAACATTTCGAATAGATGTTACTTTGACATCGGAACGATTTACGAACAGTTTATTTCTGGCTCAAAAATCCAAAGATGCCGTAGTTGATCGCTTTAGAAAAGAAAAAGGAAAAAGACCCAACGTAGATACCAAAAATCCCGAGATTATAATTAACGTGCATATAAGCGATTGTAAGGTTAAAGTATTTTTAGACAGTTCGGGTGAAACTCTGAACAAACGCGGTTATCGAAAGTATAGCTCCGAAGCCCCTATTAACGAAGTTTTAGCAAGAGGTTTAATTAAACTATCCGGTTGGACGACAGACACACCCCTACTCGACATGATGTGTGGTTCTGGTACTATTCCTTTCGAAGCACTCTACGAAAAACATCATATACCCGCAGCATATTTTAGAAAATCTTTTTCATTCATGCACTGGAACGATTTTGACGAAAAGCTCTGGAAACGAATAATCGATAACGAAAATGAACAAATTATTTCAACGACAGCTCATTTAATTACAGGTTTAGATATAAATCACTATCAAATAAAGCAAAACAAAGAAGTGCTGCGTCAATTTCCAAAATCTTTTCAAAAAACAATATTCTTTGATACCAATGATTTTTTAGAACAACATTATAAGTTCAACAATGGTATTATTATTAGCAATTTACCATATAATGAACGCATTAAAATTGATGATTTAAAAAAGTTTTATCATGATGTAGGAAGCAGGTTAAAATTTCATTATTCGACCAACAAAGTATGGTTGTTATTGATTAAAGATGCCTCTAAATTTGTTAGCCTGAAACCTTCGGTTAAATATCCCATTCTAAACGGTAAGCTCGAATGCACATTCAATGCATACGATTTGTATTAGTTTAGAAATAGTCAAAATTTTAGAAATGTTAATCGTAATTAAAACCCACGTTTTTTGTAGTAATGCTGATGATATTCTTCCGCTTCAAAAAATTTAGTAGCAGGTAAAATCTCTGTTACAATTCGTGTGTTTCGATAATATTTCGTTTGTTGCATTTCTTCTTTAATTTTTTCGGCAATAATTCGTTGCTCATCAGTAAAATAGAAAATAGCCGAACGATACTGACTGCCTATATCTGGTCCTTGCCTATGATATTGGCTAGCATCATGTATTTCGAAAAAAAACGTTAACAAATCCAACAATGTCAGTCGACAATTATCGAATCGTATCCAAACTGCCTCTGCGTGCCCGGTAGTATCGCTACATACCTGCTCGTAAGTGGGATTATCGGTTGTTCCACCTGCATAAACAGCTTTGGTTTCCAATACCCCTTTAAGCTGACTCAATTTATATTGAACCGACCAGAAACAACCGCCAGCCAGTATGATTTCTTCAATCATGATACATTTAATCCACCAATTAGCTCATTAATATCTGTTATATTATGTTCAGCAAGATATCGTTCTAAGCCCTCAATTATTTTAATAGTAGCCTGTGGATCGATAAAATTGGCTGTTCCTACTTGTATTGCCGATGCACCTGCCAATAAAAATTCTACGGCATCATTTGTGTTCATTATCCCTCCTATCCCGATAATAGGCACTTTAACAACTTTAGACACCTGCCACACCATTCGAAGTGCAATAGGTTTAATTGCGGGTCCGGATAAACCACCGGTAATAGTTGAAAGCATTGGTCTTCGTGTTTTGGCATCGATAGCCATTCCCAAAAGCGTATTGATGAGCGAAAGAGCATCGGCTCCCTCGTCTTCAACCACACGAGCTATTTCGGTTATGTCGGTTACATTAGGCGAAAGCTTAACAATTAACGTTTTGGGATAAACTTTACGAACAGCCGCAACCACCATTTTAGCGCCCGGACAGGAAGTACCAAAAGCCATACCGCCTTCTTTTACGTTGGGGCAACTGATGTTTACCTCTATGGCCGAAATTCTTTCTAAATCCGATAGTTTTTCTGCTATTGTTACGTACTCTTCGACAGTAGAACCCGAAACATTTACTATAATATGTGTATCATATTTTTTTATGCGTGGATATATATGTTTTACAAAGTAGTCTATGCCTTTGTTTTGTAATCCAACAGCGTTGAGCATGCCCGATGGAGTTTCGGCCATACGTGGATAGGGATTTCCCTCACGCGACAACAGCGTTGTTCCCTTTACAATAAATCCACCTAAGCGATTAAGCTCGATAAATTCGGCAAATTCTTCACCATAACCAAAAGTGCCTGATGCAGTAAGCACCGGATTTTTTAAATTCAAACGATGAATATTGACACTTAAATTTACCATAACAATTCAGTTGAGTCAAAAACAGGTCCTTCGGTACATACGCATACATTTCCGTTTATGCTGGGAGTAACACAACATAAACAGGCGCCTATGCCGCAAGCCATCGTATTTTCGAGCGATACTTGACATGGTACCGATTTTTCTTTAGCTCGTTTAGCTACTGCTTTCATCATAACTTCGGGTCCACAAGTATATATTTGCTCGTAAGCTTCAAGGTGTTCAAAAATAGCATGATGAGTAACATAGCCTTTTGTTCCTTCCGAGCCATCTTCGGTTGTAATAAAAACATTTCCCAATTTTTGATATTCTTGTATTTCAATCAAATCAGCTTTGTTTTTTGTGCCAATAATAATATCTGGTAAAATACCCATTTTATTGATTTTACGAGCAAGTAGCATTAGCGGTGCTACGCCGCATCCACCACCAACCAGCAAAACCTTATTTTGCAAATGGCTAAATGAAAAACCTTTGCCCAATGGGTAAATAATATTTAACACTTCGCCCTCATTAACCTGTTGTAATGCTTGTGTTCCTTTGCCAATCACCTGAACTAACAACCGTATGTGATGATTTTCTGTTACATCGTGTATAGAAAACGGGCGGCGTAGAAAAACATCATTTGTATGAGGTATTTGTAATTGCAAAAATTGCCCAGCTTCTATGCTATCTGTAACTATAAAAGGTTTTAATTCCAAAATAAAATACTTGTCGTTTAAAATTTGCTTTTTTACAACTATAGAATCGCTTATTATTTTTGGCATGGATTTTTGCTGTAAAAATAGCGATTTATCGGACATTGATACATGATTTTAGGAATATTTTAAAAAAAAAGAAACAATAAATACTACGAATGTTCCTGTTTAATATTTCATTGAACTTTATAGACCGAAGCAGTTCCATCGTCGTATAACACAATTATTTGTTTTATATTCTTTTGACTTGCATTTACGGTCATGTTTGCAATACTTTCGGTCAAAACCTTCTGATTTAATTTTTGATCGGCTTTATCTAATTTATTATCATTATCGGATGTTGATGTCAATTCACTTGTTTTATTGAATGGTTCTTTGTTATTTATAAGGTTATCGAAAATAGTTGGATGTCTTTCGGGCTTAAACATTTCACCTTTACCAGTAATGAGCCATTCGGCATTCAGATAAGAGAAACGCGTCAATATCTTTTGAATAACTTCTAAACTGGGATTATTCCGACCGGACAAAATATGCGATATACTCGAACGCTGAATGCCTATTTCATCAGCAAATTTCGACGGACTTATTTTCTCAATATCTAAAAATTTAAGTATTCGTTCTTTCATTTTTTTTCACAAATGTAATTAATATTTTATTTACATACGTAAACTTTATGTAGTTTACAATTGTAAAGTATTTTGAAAAGTAAAATAGTTACTAACCGAAACTTTTAAATTAAATAAATTATTTATTATTCATATTATCAGTTATTTATAATATATTTTTTAAAGAGATTATATTAATGTAAATTATTGGTACTAAAAATTTGAAGTAAATTCTTATTTAATAAGTATAAATCATTGATATAATGGTTTTTATATTTATACATTATACATAAATAAAGAGAAAAGAATATGTTTACAAGCGTACATTAAGGGCGTATGTAAGTTACCTGTCTTATTATTTACATTTGTAAACAATAAGTATTGTATAAATGTATAAATTTTACATTTAACCATTTTTTTGTAATAGAAAAGAGTCTGTTTAAGTCAAAAAAAACGCGTGTTATTGTAAAACTTTCAACTTTAAATTAAATTTGCAAAAAGCAAAATTTTATGGCTATAGCTTCATCAGAATTAATTTTAAATCCCGATGGTAGTATCTATCATCTCCATTTAAAACCCGAACATATATCAGATACTATATTACTGGTAGGCGATCCCGGTCGTGTTCAGATGATTAGTCGTCATTTCGAAAAAATTGAACATGAAATACAAAATCGAGAATTTTTTACACATACAGGTTATTACAAAGGTAAACGCCTCACTGCCCTGTCTACCGGGATAGGCACCGATAATATTGATATAGTACTGAACGAATTAGATGCCCTTGTTAATATTGATTTTAAAACAAGACAGCCCAAGTCAAATCATACTTCATTAACTTTAATACGCTTAGGAACATCGGGAGGACTGCAGGAATATGTCAATGTCGATTCTTTTTTAATGTCTGAAAAAGCAATCGGATTTGACGGACTATTGAATTTTTATGCAGAACGCAATAATGTAGCTGATCGGGCTTTTGAAGAAGCTTTTTGTCAATATGTAAACTGGCATCCCAGCCTTCCAAGACCTTATGTAGTTTCTGCTTCACCCGAACTTGTGAAAAAATTCAAATCGGATGTAATAAGTGGTGTTACCATATCGGCTCCTGGATTTTACGGTCCTCAGGGTCGAATACTGCGCCTTCCTATTATAGACTCCAATATCAATCAAAAAATAGAAACTTTTGAATTTGAGGGCCAAAAAATAACAAACTACGAAATGGAAAGCTCCGCATTGTTTGGATTATCTACCTTATTAGGACACCGAGCATTAACTATCTGCGTCATTATTGCGAATAGAGTTACCAAAAGTTTCTCGAAAGACTATAAACCAAGAGTTGAGGCATTAATAGAATATACATTAAATAAATTAACCGAATAATGTCCGATTTAATTTCAAAAATAAAACTACTTGACGATCCGGACGAAAATATTTATCAATTTATTCGAGATAGCATTATATCAGATGGATTAGATGCTATCCCACTATTAGAAAACACATGGGGCAACGAGCACAATCCACTTGTTCAGGAACGCATTGAAGAAATTGTTAAAACCATACAATTCAGACATTTAAAAACGTTATTTCTCGAATGGAAGCAAAATGGTGCAAAAGATATTATATATGGTGCATATTTGGTAGCAAAATACATTTACGCTGATTTACAATGGGACAGTATAGAAACATCGATAAATAAAATAAAAACAGATATATGGATAGAACTCAACCAAAATCTCACAGCGCTTGAAAAAGTTAAACTATTAAACTTCATAGTTTTCGAAGTTTATGGATTTAATGTAACCATGATTAATCCGTACTCACCGCAAAACTATTTTATTAACCACGTACTCGATACTAAAAAAGGCAACGATTTAGCTCTTTGTGTTTTATATACAGGCATTGCTCAACGACTCAATATTCCCATTTTTGGTGTAAATTTACCTAATAATTACATTGTATGCTATGTTGATCAACTATCGGCATTTGAAGCCTTTGGTGATACAACAGACAACGATGTTTTGTTTTACATAACACCACGCGGAAAAGGAACTGTATTTGGACGAAAGGAAATTGACTATTTTCTAAAACAAGCCAAAATTGAACCCAAAAGAGACTACTACTCTCCGGTTTCTAATCTTGACTTTATTATTGAAATGCTGAAACAATTGATTATCTCATACTCCGAAATGGGTTACATTGAAAAAAGCAATGATTTAAACGAAATTATTCATTTGTTAATATAACTATGTCAAAAGAAACGTTATATCAACATGTTTACGAACAACTAATTCCACTTTTAAAACAAGAAAATCCGCTTATTTCTAAGTTAGCAACTATTGCAGCCATACTGCACCATAAATTACCCGGATTTTTTTGGACAGGCTTTTATCTACTCGATTCAAACGAAGAACTATGGGTTGGTCCATATCAAGGACCCATTGCCTGTCAGCACCTGAAAAAGCATACTGGTGTTTGTTGGCATGCTATTATGCAAAGGCAAACAGTTATTGTTCCCAATGTTCACGAATTTCCAGGTCATATTGCCTGCGACAATCGTTCAAATTCAGAAATTGCAGTTCCATTGTACAAAAAACATCTAATAATAGGTGTACTCGATATTGATAGTCGAAACTTTAGTCATTTTGATGATAAAGATGCCTACTGGCTCGAAAAAATACTAAATTTGGTTTGACATTAAATAATTTTGAACATTTAAAACAAAATTTTGTACCGCATTAACAAATCAATTACATTATTTTTGCTAAAATTAAATTACTTAAACTATGAAACTAAAACAAAAGCTTGCCATAAGCGATAGTGGTTTTATTTTTGATCCAACCACCGGCGAAAGTTTTTCTATTAATCAAGAAGGGCTAACCATTTTACAGTTATTGAAAGAAGGCAAGACAGAAGAAGAAATCAAAAAAATATTCCTGAACGAATACGATGTAGATGAAACTGTATTAGACCGTTCTATTTTGGATTTTATTTCAATGTTAAAAAATTACAATCTTATCGAAAATGGAGAATAATATTTGTATAGCGGTATCCGGATTAAACGCAACAGACAATCCCGGGCCCGGTGTGCCTGTAGCACGTGCTTTGCGTGAATCAAAGTCCTTTGGCAATGCTCGTCTTATTGGTTTGGCTTACGAAAATCTGGAACCCGGTATTTACATGCCCGGTATTGTTGATAAAACTTATCAAGTGCCCTATCCCAGTGTTGGAAGCGAAAATCTGATTAAACGCATTGAATATATTCACGAAAAAGAAAATATAAAAGTACTTATTCCAAATTTTGATGCCGAATTACATGCTTTTATCAACAACGAGAAACGCCTAAAAGATATAGGCATAGCCACATTTTTGCCAACTATACAACAATACGAAGAACGACACAAAGCCAATTTGCCCGAATTTGGTAAAAAATACAATGTTTTGGTACCCAAGTCGATGAACATAACTTCGGCTAACGATATTGCTAAAATTTCGTCTGCATTTAACTACCCTGTTTTAATAAAAGGAAAATTTTACGATGCATACGTTGCTTTTAACGACGAACAAGCGATTATGCACTTTAATAAAATATCTTCGAAATGGGGTGTGCCTATTATTGTTCAGGAGTTTATTCGTGGCACGGAAGTTAATGTTATAGCACTGGGCGATGGAAAAGGCAACACGTATGCGGCAGTTCCTATGCGCAAGCTTTATATTACAGACAAAGGCAAAGCTTGGAGTGGCATATCTATTGACGATGAGAAACTACTCGAGTTAACTCATCACATCATCAATTCTACCAAATGGCGTGGTGGCATGGAACTCGAACTCATAAAAACCAACGACAATAAATATTATTTACTCGAAATCAATCCACGCATACCTGCATGGGTTTACTTTGCAGTAGGTGTAGGACAAAATATTCCCGAAACACTCGTCAAGTTGGCTTTAAATATGCCCGTTGAGCCATTCGAAAGCTACGATATAGGCACCATGTTTATACGCTACTCGTGGGATTTGATAGTTCCTATGGAGAAATTCCAAATATTATCAACTTTGGGTGAAATTGAAAACGATTAAACATATACATTTATGGAAAAGAAAAAATTCGAACGTCCTGTAATAAAAAAAGTTCAAATAGGCATGCCCAGTAAATTTGGCTTAAAAAGTGAATACGCTCCTATTAAAGAAATTGACGGGGTTCCTGTTAAAGATTTAATTCAGCAATACGGGAGTCCATTATATGTGTTTTCCGAAAAAACTATTAGAGAAACTTATGCCGAAGCATATAAAGCATTTTCAACGAGATATCCGAAGGTACAATTTGCATGGTCGTATAAGACAAACTACCTTAATGCAATATGCAAAGTTTTCCATCGGGAAGGAAGCTGGGCCGAAGTTGTTTCTGGTTTTGAATACGAAAAAGCGTTAAAAAATGGTGTTCCCGGAAATCAAATTATATTTAACGGTCCGTACAAAACTAAAGAAGATTTAGTTACAGCCATTAAAAATCATAGTTACATTCACATCGATCATTACGACGAATATTATATGCTGATAGATATTGCCGAAGAACTACAACTACGTCCACAAGTAGCTGTACGCGTTAATATGGATACCGGCATATATCCACAATGGTCTCGTTTTGGCTTTAACTACGAAAATGGCGAAGCATGGGATATTGTTCAACGTATTCTGATTAGCAATAAAATGGATTTGGTAGGACTGCATTGCCACATTGGAACTTATATAATGGTTCCGTGGGCATATAGTACTGCCATGAATAAACTGATTGACTTATTTTTAGGTATTGAAAAGAAATTCAATAAACACCTGCAATACATAGATATTGGGGGTGGATTTGCTTCCAAAAACACGTTAAAAGGTGCTTACCTGCCGGGTACCGATACTTGTCCTACATTCGACCAATATGCCGATTCCATTACGAGTACTCTTATAAATAGTTCAATAAACATTGAACACTTGCCTACGCTGATTTTAGAAACCGGAAGAGGATTGATAGATGATGCAGGATACTTACTAGGTACCGTACATGCAACCAAGCGACTACCCGATGGTAAAAATTCGTATATAACCGATATAGGTGTTAATTTACTGTTTACTTCGTTTTGGTACGATTATAAAATAACACCGGCTCAGGAATTTGGTCCTTATACCGAAGAATCGGTTGTTTACGGTCCGTTGTGCATGAACATCGATGTACTGCGTGAATATGTTCAGTTGCCACCAATGAAAAAAGGAGATCATTTCGTTATTAGTCGTATAGGAGCATATAACAATACTCAATGGATGCAATTTATTATGTACCGCCCCAATGTTGTTTTGATTGACACCGACAAAAAAACGCATATCATCCGTAAAAAGGAAAACTACGAAACATTTGCTATTCAGGAACAAATACCCGAACATCTGAAATAATACGATGAAACATTCCATAAAAAGCCATTTTTTTGATTGGTTTAGTGGCCTTTTGCTGAGCTATTCGCAAGTATTTTTTTCGAAAAGCAAAATTTTCTCGTGGTTTATTTTAATTATCACCTTTACTTATCCTGAGTTAGGTATTTGTGGAATGATAGCTTCTCTGTCGGCTCTTGTTTTTGCATCCATTATTGGACTTAACAATACCTACATTAGAAATGGCTATTATGCTTACAATGCTCTTTTGGTTGGTTTAGGCATTGGATACTACTATGAATTAAACTTGCCAGTGCTAGTGGTTATTGTTTTAGCAGGTTTTATTACTCTGTTATTACACTTATGGATAGAACAATGGCTATATAAGTATCGATTACCGGTTTTAAGTTTACCATTTGTAATAACTTTATGGTTTGTGATATTGTCAACCCGTGAACTGGCTTTTTTTGAACTTAGCGACCGTAATTTATTTGTGCTAAATAATATTTTTGCATTAGGTGGACAAAATTTATTATCTTTTTATACATGGTTTAACGATGAATTTTTGCCACCTCTATTTAAATATTTCTTTACAGCACTGGGATCTATTTTCTTTCAAGATACAGCATTGGCTGGTTTTGTTATTTTTATAGGACTTATTGTTTTTTCACGTATAGCATCGTTTTTGGCTATTTTGGGCTTTTTCTCTGCCTATTACTTTATGCACTTTATAGGCATTCAAAACGAACATATTGGTTTAATGTTTATCGGTTTTAATTTTATTTTAACATCTATTGCGATTGGCGGTATTTTTATTATCCCAAACCTTTATTCGCATTTATGGATTCTTATTTTAACGCCAGTAAATGTTTTGTTAACCATTTCGCTAAGCTCTATGCTCCAAAACTGGCAATTATCGATTTACTCACTCTCTTTCAACTTAATAATATTGATGTTTTTGACTTCTATTCGAAGTCGCTATAAAGGCAATCGCAAGCTCATCGAAACGTATTATCAAGAATATATGCCCGAAAAAAATTTGTACTCTTATCTGGCAAGCAAAGGAAAAGAAATTAATTCAGGACCAGTCCTTCTTCTTCCTTTTTGGGGCGAATGGACAGTATGGCAAGGTTATAACGGAAATTATACACACAAAGATTTATATAGACATGCTTTGGATTTTGTTATTACTTACCAGGGAAAAAACTATAAAGGAAATGGAGCTACATTAGATGATTATTACACGTATAACAAACTGGTCGTTTCGCCCGGGAGTGGTTGGGTTGTTCGTATAGTAGATGGCATAGAAGATAATCCTATTGGCGAGGTAAATTTGATACACAACTGGGGCAACAGCATCATTATCAAGCATAGCGAATATGTTTACAGCCAGATGAGCCACTTAAAAGCAGGAAGTTTTAAAGTAAAAGAAGGCGACTATGTTCGAGTAGGTCAACCACTGGCACATGTTGGCAACAGCGGACGTTCGCCCGAACCACATTTGCACTTTCAGGTACAAGCATACCCTATGCTTGGCTCGCCTACAATCGAATACACTATATCGAGATATCTGCTGATTGAAGGAAAAAACAAAAAACTACTTTATAAGACAGTACCCAGTGAACAAGATCATGTAGAAAACATTCAAATACAAAGCAATCTGGCCAAAGCATTGCATTTTATACCGGGTACACAAATTGAAGTAACATTACACGAAAATATGCGAATTACAAAATATGACTGGGAAGTATTTACCGATAGTCTGAATCAGACATATATTTATAGTAAAACAACTCATTCGTATGCATACATTTACAAAGATGACTTGATGTTTTACTTCAGATCTTTTCATGGTAAAAAAACAGACCCATTGTATTTATTGTATTGTTCTTGTTATCATATAGAGTTTGCCGTTTTGCCAGAACAAAAATTTACACAACCCTATCCATTGCATTTAATTTTTCCCTTTTACAAAACATTTTGGCAAGATGTTTTTGCCCCATTTTACAATATTTTAAAAGCTATTTATTCGATAAAGATTCTATCAAATAGTTATTCATCTAATTCCATTATTATTGAATCGAATATGCACAAAAAAATTTGGATTAAAGAATATCTTTTTGCAAAAGCAACTATAACTATTGTACAACAGAAAATTACTAAAATAGAATGGTACGATAAAAATCAAAAAACAGTATATCTGACGTATAAAAATAAATATTAAAAAAGGAGGTCATTATGAAAACTATCATTATTATTACTTTTATTTTGATATTCAATATGTTACATTCTCAAACTATAACAGAAAAAATACAAAATAATTTTGCGACGAGTTATGTAAACGAGAAAAACGGAGATTATTCGCAAGCAATTAAACTAATGAAAGAAATTTACGACGAAAAATCATACGAAATTAATTTACGTCTTGGGTGGTTAACATACATTGCAGGTAACTACACCGAATCAGCTAGTTATTACAGTAGAGCTATACAACTTCAACCATTGAGTGAGGAAGCCCGACTTGGATATATTCTTCCCTTATCGGCTATGGGAAATTGGGATGCTGTATTGCGCGAATACTTAAAAATACTCGAGAATAACCCATATCAAACTACTGTACTTTATCGTATAGGAAACTTATATTATGGTCGTAACGATTTCAACAAAGCTTATACATACTTCGAAAAGTTAGTTAATTTGTACCCTTTTTCGTATGATGGTTTGTTGATGTTTGCGTGGACTAACTACAAGTTAGGTAAACTAAAAGAAGCTAAAGTTTTATTTCAAAAAGTATTACTTCTATCGCCCGATGATCCATCGGCCAAAGAAGGCCTTAGCTTAATTAAATAATTATCTTGTCGGATTATTCTATCAATTTTATATTTTTACTAGCACACAGGTACATTTTGTGCTTAAACTTTTCAACGATGCTATAATTGTGCGTAGCTATAATGACGGCTGTACCATCTGCAGCAATTGATTCGAGCAAACTAAACACTATCTCTGAGCTACTCGGGTCGAGATTGCCAGTAGGTTCATCGGCAAGGATAATTTCGGGGTGATTGAGCAAAGCACGTGCTATAACTATTCGTTGTTGCTCGCCACCGGAAAGCTCGTGAGGCATACGTTTTATTTTATCCAACATATTTACTTTTTGTAATACTTCTTCGATACGTGCATTTATTTTATCTTTTTTCCAACCTGTTGCTTTTAAAACAAATTTAAGGTTGTTGTACACATCTCTATCGGTTAGCAACTGAAAATCTTGAAATACTACCCCTATTTTTCTTCGCAGATAAGGTATTTGTCTATTTTTAATTTGCAGTAAGTTATATCCGCATACTTCTGCTTTTTTACCTTCAATAGGCAAATCGGCATAGATGGTTCTAAAAAAAGAGGATTTTCCACAACCTACTTCACCTAATAAATAAACAAACTCCCCTTTCTCCAGTGTAAAGTTAATATCATGTAAAATCAGTGTTTCTTGTTGATATACGGCTACACTTTCATAATGCAGAACCAATTGTTTGTTCATGTTTATTGTATTCAATAACGTTGATAATTGGCAAAACTACAAAAAATAATTTTATTTTTCACATTTCATGCTATAGAATTATGAAACAATATTTTTTGCTCATAAGTTTGTATTTATGTTGAGCGTGACTTTTGGTAAGTCCTTAATACTACATTATTGTGTACGTTGCAAATTAATTACAATTAAGTTATTAAATCAAGTTATTTATTTGTAATGTTTTTAACAAAGTAATTACTTAATATTCATCTTATTAGATGTGTTTAAGTATTTCAGGAGGTTTATATTTTTTTTTTACTATTGATCAATGTTCGATAATTCCATTATTAGTTGATCTTTACTAATTTGTTCCAGAGGCTTGACGTATATTTTTTTAACAATGCCTGTGATAGGTGCAGTAAACTCATTTTGCATTTTCATTGCTTCAAGATTAAAAAGAGGTTCACCTTCGTTTATTAAATCTCCTTCCTGTACAAAAATATCAGTAATTTTACCTGGTATGGAAGATTGAATTAAAACATTCTTTTTATTTTGTGAGCTTTCTTCTAGCATTCGTTTCCTTAAATACGAGGCGATGGATTCAATAGAAAAGAAATATTCAACTCCATTGACCATAATAGTATATTTATTTTGATCGATAGATTTAATTTCAGCAAAAAATCTTCGATTGTTCCATAAAAAACAAAATCCTTCTGGTTTAGATTCTAGAATAGTAATTTCTTTAATTTCATCATTTATCACAGGAAAAGAATCTTTGGGCAAATAAATTTTGTATTTTTTATTATCCCCCGATAAAGCTATAAAAAGCCTTGAAGAATCTCTTTTGTATATGTATTTTGTAGCCATATTATCGCAATCTTTTATTTAATACCCATAAATTTAAATTATCTTGTTGTATATCTGGTTTTTCGCCAGCAATAGGCAAATACTCCATAGCATAAGCTATGGTAGCAGTTAAAGCTGCTATGGTTTCCTCATCAGAATTTATAAGCATTTCGGGAGTAAAATATTGTTCAATCCATCGAGTTGTATAAGTTCCTTTTTGAAATTCTGGATGTTGTAGTACCGTTTTAAAAAAAGGAATTAGCGTTTTTATTCCTGATATACGACTTTCGTTAAGTATCTTTAACATAGATTGTATGGCTGTATTGCGATGCTTTTCATGAACAATCAGTTTTACCAGCATGGAATCGAAATTAGTTGACACATAAGTACCATCCTTTATACTAGTTTCTACACGCAGCCTTGGATGATATGGAAATCTTACCTTTTCAATAAAGCCTGTTTCAGGTGAAAAGCGATTTTGAGCATTTTCAGCATTAATGCGACATTCAATGGCAGTACCATTTAAAGCAATATCTTTTTGCTTAAAAGGTAATTTTTCGTCGAGAGCAATTCTTATTTGCCATTCAACAAGATCAATTCCTGTGATTTCTTCGGTAACGGGATGTTCTACTTGCAATCGTGTATTCATTTCCATGAAATAGATATTTCTTTTTTCATCCATGATAAATTCTACCGTTCCTGTGGAATAATATCCAATATGTTGAGCTAATTTTACAGCCATCTTACACACAGAATTTCGCATTTTTTTGCTAAGTGCAGGTGAAGGAGCTTCTTCCAGTAGTTTTTGATGTTTGCGTTGTAATGAACATTCTCTATCCCACAAATGAATTACATTTCCATGCTTATCGCCAAGTACTTGTACTTCAATATGTTTAGGATTATTAATATATTTTTCTATGAATAAATCGCCATTTCCAAAAGCATTAAAGGCTTCTTGAGAAGCCGAATTAAATAAACGTTCGAAATGTTCTGCTTTTTCAACAATTCTCATCCCTCTACCACCTCCACCAGCAGAAGCTTTTAATAAAACAGGAAATCCTATTTTTTTGGCAATTTTTAGTGCTTTTTTTACATCACGAACCACATCTTCTGTACCCGGTACCAGAGGCAAACCCGCTTTTCTAGCATATTCTTTAGCTACTGTTTTTAAGCCCATTTGAAAAATATGTTCTGGCAAAGGACCTATAAAAATGATACCAGCTTCGTTGCATTTTTTTGCAAATTCGTAATTTTCAGATAAAAATCCATAACCAGGATGTATCATTTCAACCCTATGTTTCAGGGCTAATTCTATAATTCGGTCTGCATCAAGAAAAATTACTTTATCTTCGTCGTTTTCATTTGCATCGATAATTTCGTCGGCATACTCCAGATAGAGGGCATTCTTATCTCGATTGGAACGTATAACGATAGCAACATGTTCTAGTTTTTTTATAGTTCTTATAATGCGTGATGCAATCTCACCACGATTAGCAATTAAAATACGTTTTCCTTTCATAGTTATAGAGGGATATTACCATGTTTTCGTTTGGGCAAACTAATATGTTTATTATTCAATATTTCAAAAGCAGTAATAAGAATAGATCTGGTTTTAGATGGGACAATGACTTCATCAATTAAACCCAACGATTCGCCGAGAAAAGGAATGGCAATTTCAGTTTTATACTTTTCAATTAACTTCTTTTTAACTTGTTCGGGATTGTCAGATGATTCTATTTCTTTTTTGTGAATAATTTTTACTGCTCCTTCAGGTCCCATTACTGCTATTTCGGCTGTAGGCCATGCAAAATTAAAATCGCCACCTGTATTTTTACTACTCATAACAACATAAGCACCACCGTATGCTTTACGAAGAATAACGGTTACTTTGGGAACAGTTGCTTCGCAAAAAGCATAGAGCAATTTTGCTCCTTCGCGAATAACACCATTATATTCCTGATCTATTCCGGGCAAAAAACCGGGCACATCTTCCAGAACAAGTAACGGAATATTAAAGGAATCGCAAAATCGCACAAAACGTGCTCCCTTATGACTGGCTTTTATATCAAGGACACCCGCCATCACTTTAGGTTGATTGGCTACTATGCCAATGGTTTTACCGTTTAATCGAGCAAAACCTACTACTAAGTTTGAGGCATAATTTGGTTGAATTTCGAAAAAACTATCTTTATCAGCAATGATATTAATTATGTCTTTTACGTCGTAACTTTTATTTGAGTCTTCGGGGATTATCTTATCTAAAAACTCTTGACGAGCTTCGTAGTATTCAATACTTTTAGATATAGGTGAAGGTTCGAAATTGTTGGAAGGCAAATAAGTAAGAAGCTTTCGTACACCTAATAAGGCATGTTCCTCGTCATCATACAAAAAATGAGCAACACCACTTTTCAATGTATGTATTATACCTCCGCCTAATTCTTCCTTAGAAATATCTTCATTAAGAACTTCTTTAATAACTTCTGGACCTGTTAGAAACATATAACTAGTTTTGTCAACCATAAAAATAAAATCCGTAAGCGCCGGCGAATATACTGCACCACCGGCAGCAGGTCCTAAAATAACCGATATTTGTGGAATTATCCCCGAAGAACGTACATTATTACGAAAGATACGTGCATAAGCTGCAAGGCTTCTAATTCCTTCTTGAATACGAGCTCCACCCGAATCTATGAGTCCAATAATAGGTGAACCTAGTTGTAAAGCCATTTCTTGAATGTAAGCTATTTTTCTTCCATGAGCTTCACCAAGTGAGCCACCTAATACCGTAAAATCTTGAGCGTATGCAAATACACTTCGACCATGAATAAGCCCTCTACCTATAATCACACCATCACCATATTGTTGAGACTTTTTTTTAGCTTCCTCTAAAATTGGTTCTACAAAAGCACCTATTTCAAAAAAACTTCCTTCGTCAAAAAGGATATGAAGTCGTTCTCGTGCCGTTAATTTCCCTTTAAGATGTTGTTTCTGAATGGCTTCTTGTTCTTTGATTTCTAAAGCCTCTAAACGATGATATAATTCATTTAAAAAGTTCATCTTATCTTTTTTTGCAAATTTATTTTTTTTTTTTATTAATACTTATGACCTGAGTGAAATCGTATCAACTCTATTCATCATTTATTTTATACAATAGAACACTTTTAGTAAAGCTATGCTATTTGATATTATCAGCGTCATAGTGTCTTATTTTCTTTTACTGCAAAAAGTAATGACGACGAAATTATCACTTCATAGCTTTTTATATCAATATATCGGACCATGAAATGGCTTAGTAACTCGCATCATTATATTTGTAAAAATATGTTGAAGCTTAATGCTTATCTGCTAAAAAGAACTAACATTAACTTTATACCAAAAATTACATCATAATCGATACTTGCTTAAATAATCAACATTCATTTGTTAATTAAAAACTATTGATGGTTTGTTTTATAAACAACATAAGCCATTAACTTAGCCTGTTAATATCAACATATCATTTATATGAATTCAGCTGTACGTATTGTGTGGTTAATGCTTTTAAGTTTAATAGCCACATCTGTATTTTCCCAACGGAATAAAATTTATGACGATAATCAGCAGCATTTTTTCAAAGCCTTAAACTTTTTTGACGAAGAAAAATTTGGGATAGCCCGTTATTTCTTCGAGCAATACCAATCGTCAAGTAATACCAAAGAATTGCTTGTTTCCGATGCAGCTTATTATACAGCTATTTCGGCACTGGAATTGTTTCACAACGATGCAGAAGTTTTAATGCTCGAATACTTAAATCAATATCGCGAAAATGCCCGTACCTTATATGCACAATACAAAATGGGATTGTTTAAATATCGGGATAAAAAGTTTAAAAAAGCTATTCCATGGTTCGAAATGGTCAATCCATATTATTTAAGTAAAGAAGAACAACACGAATACTACTTTAAACTGGGTTATAGTTATTTTGTCAACAATGAATACGATAAAGCCGAAAAATGTTTTTACGAAATAAAAGATATACCAAATGCCTACTATTCTCCTGCTGTATATTTCTATTCTCACATAGCATATACCAAAAAGAACTACGAGACAGCTTTAAATGGTTTTGAACGTTTAACCAAAGATGAGCTTTTTTCGCACATTGTACCTTACTACATTACACAAATATACTATTTGCAAGAAAAATACGAAAAAGTTATTAATTATGCCATTCCTTTTCTCGATTCTGCCAACACACGTCGTGCTCCGGAAATAGCTCGTATCATAGGCGAGTCGTTTTATCGCTTACAGCGATATGCCGAAGCAATACCTTATCTCGAACGGTATGCCAATTCAATGCCTTTGTCGCGAGGCGATATGTATCAGCTTAGTTATGCTTATTATCGAACAGGTTCGGTACAACGAGCGGCTAAAATGTTGGAAAAGATACCACTACTCGACGATACTTTATCGCAGCAAACTCTTTACCTTCTGGCTGAATGCTACCTCTATGATGGCTTAAAAAACAATGCCCGCATGGCTCTCGAAAAAGCGTCCAAAATGTCGTACGATAAAGAAATAGAAGAAGAAGCATTGTTTCAGTTTGCCAAACTTAGTTTTGAACTTTCTTTCAGTCCGTTCAACGAAGCTATACAATCGTTTCTGCGTTACATCGAAAAATATCCCAATTCGCCCCGGATAGATGAAGCATATAAATATCTAAGTCAGGCATTTTTGCATTCAAAAAACTATAAAGAAGCTATCGAAGCGCTCGAAAATATCCAGCATATAACTCCCGAAATAGAAGAAGCTTATCAGCGTGCATGCTTTTTCAGGGGGCTGGAATTATTTAACAATCAATATTTTGAACAGGCTATTATCCATTTCGACAAATCGCTTAATAATGCAAAATATAATAAACAATATGCTGCACAAGCATTGTACTGGAAGGGGGAAGCACAATATCGTCTTAAAGATTACGTCCTTGCTCTTAAAACATTTCATAAATTTTTGATAACACCTGGTGCTTTCGAATCGGATGTGTTTGCTCTGGCACATTACAATATCGCGTATTGCTACCTAAAACAAAAAAATTATGCCGATGCACAAATGTGGTTTAGAAAATATATCGAAAATGAGAAAAATAAAGACCGTACGCAAATTTACGATTCGTACACACGTCTTGGCGACTGTTTTTTTGTAATGCGAAAATACGAAGATGCTATCGATTTCTATTCTAAAGCTATAAATGCCCAAAAAGCCTCACCCGATTATGCACTTTATCAAAAAGCCATTTGTTTAGGCTTACTAAAAAGGCACAACGAAGAAATAATTGCCCTTAGTGAGTTAATGGACAAATACCCTCGTTCGCCTTATGTTGACGATGCATTGCTCGAACTTGGTAATAGCTACCTGGCACTGGAAGAATATCAAATGGCTGCTAATACCTTCCATAAACTCATTTCCGACTATCCAAAAAGCGAATTGGTACGTCGTGCTTACCTTCAATTAGGATTAACCTATTTTAATATGGATAAAAATCAAGAAGCTATTACAGCATACAAAAATGTTATCGAAAATTATCCAAACACACAAGAATACAAAGATGCTTTTGTAGGACTGAAAAATGTTTACCTCGAGATGAACGACATTAACACCTATTATGTTTATGTAAATGAAAAAGGCAGTGGTATATTGGTCAGTGCACGCGAAAAAGATTCTCTTTCGTACACCGTAGCCGAACGAGTTTATATGACAGGTGATTGTATGAAAGCTACTTCACTTTTGTCTGAATACATTAGCAAATATCCTGATGGTATCTATAAAGAAAATGCCAATTACTACATGGCCGAATGTTTATATAAAGACAAAAAAATCGATGAAGCTTTTGAATACTATCAACGGGTAGCAAACTTCAACCAAAACATGTTTACCGAGCCTTCGTTGCTTAAAGTAGGAAATTATCAGTATCAGAAACAGCGATATGCCGAAGCTATTGTTTCCTTTGTCAGGCTGCTCGATATAGCTCAATATCCACAAAACGCTTTTGCTGCCAAAACAGGTTTAATGCGCTGCCATTTTCAGTTAAATAAATACGACGAAGCTGTTCGGTGGGCTATTGAAATTCTGAAAGACGGAAAAATTTCAGACGAATTATACAACGAAGCCCATTACATCATAGGAAAATCTGCATACATGCAAGATAAATTCGATATGGCATTAGATGAGTTTATACTGATTAGTAAAAATGCACGTAGCAAAGAGGAAGCAGAAGCTAAATATTTAATCGTAGATATTTACTTTAAGCAAAACAAATACGAACAAGCCGAAAAAGAAGTGTTCGACTTTGTTAAGAAAAATACCCCGCACCAGTATTGGTTAGCCAAAGCATTTTTAGTTCTGTCCGATATTTATATTCAAAAAAGCGACTACTTTCAGGCAAAAGCCACCTTGCAAAGTATTATCGACAACTACAAAAACAACAACGATGAAATAAAATCCGAGGCCCAACTGAGACTCAATAGTATATTGGAACGTGAGAAAGCATCTTTATTGCCCCCACCAGATCAATCCAATATGTTGAACCAAGAAAATGAATAACATTATGATAAAGCAATTAACTATTCTTCTAATAGCATGTTTAGCCATAAATGTAGCTATGGCACAAAGTAATTTAAATCAGGAAGTATCGGTTGTTAAACCTTACGAGCCAAGCGTTGCTGATGCCTATAAGATAAATACCATGCCCAATATTATGGATACTACTCTTGTGCTCACCCGTTTTGAGTACAAGCTCTTCCCAAAGTTATATCCCGTAGTTTACAACGTAACACCCATTCAACCTGCCAAAATGTCGGCCGAATCGATCAATAAATTATATAATGCCAATATTAAGCTAGGCTATGGCATATACCATACATTTTTAGGACAAGTGGCTCTGAATACCATTCGTAATCGCAATTACACCGCCGGATTATGGGCAAACCATTATTCCTCGCATGGAAAAATAAAGCTAGATAACAACTACCGCTCACCTGCTCTTTATAGCCAAAATCAGGTTGAAATGTACGCCAAACGATTTTTTAACAATGCTACTGTATATGGTAACGGATATTTCAATCGCAATGTTTTACATCATTACGGATACAACACCGCCGACACTACATTCGACGACACGGCCGATTCTACACGTCAACGCTACATTACATTCGGAACAAAAATGGGCTATAGAACCACCCATTTAGATTCTTCGAAAATGAACCATCGCGCCGAGTTACAGTATAACTACCTTGAAGATCGCTTTTCTAATTTTCAGCACAACATATCTACTTTATTTAGTGGCAGTATGCGTTATGGCAAACAATATATTGGTGCCGATTTAAAAGTCAACTGGAACAACATAAACACCATACTCGATACCAACAATAAAGCCATTGTTTCTATATTTCCATGGGTACGTTTCTTTGGCGACGATTGGCGTATCAATGCCGGACTGGCTATGGAAGTAGATGCCTATACCGACAGCGTTTTCTATCATTTTTATCCTCGTGCCAATATTCAATACAACGTTATCGAAAATTTTCTCATTCCCTTTGCCGGGTTTGATGGTAAAATGATTATGCACACTCTTCAAAGCGTTGTGGCTGAAAACCCATACATTAAACCCGGTACACCTATGAAAAACACCAATCAACTTATGCATCTATTTGCCGGATTTAAAGGAAATTTTAGCCAAAACATCTCTTACTTATTCAACGTTTCGTATAGTCTATACGATTATTTACCTTTCTTTGTCAACGATTCGTTAATGCCTCAACATACATTTATTGTTAAGTACGACGGAGTACCGGGCAAGGAAAACCAAGAAGTTGTATTTTCGGGCGAACTAGCTTACAAAAACAAAGAAAAGCTCAACATCATTCTCAATGCCAATCACTACCAATACACTATGGTAAATCTGCTTAAACCTTATCAAAAACCCTTATGGGAGATATCGTTTACGGCACGTTACAACATTCGCAGCAAATTTGTTCCACAATGTAGCATCTTTGTTGTAGGCGAACGCTATGCTTTTAATTACATAAATCCTTTATCACCTATACAACTTAAACCTTTTGTAGATGCTAATATTTCGCTCGACTATCACTATTCGAAACTATTTGGCGCATTTATAAAAATAAACAATTTGCTCAATAAAAAATATTCGTATTGGAATTATTACCCTGTACAAGGTTTGCAAGTGCTCTTTGGTTTATCGTTTACCATGTAATTTACTTAATTATCACTGTCTTACATTTCGAACATTTATACACTGTCTCACTTTCGAACCAATCGCGATTTTTGCATTTGCAAATAGGACCATCTAAAACAAAAGCTTTGTATTGAATAAATATCTTTGTCATGCAATTGGTACATCGAACAATTTCCTTACCTACAAACCAATCGCGATAGCCGCAGGTGCATAACGGTCCATTGATAATGTAGCCCTTAGCCCAAACTTTTTGAATACGATGACAAACCGAACATATCCACTCACCATTATTACGACAAAACCAATCTCTATTCCCACAAGTACATTGAGGACCGTTTACCAAAAACTCATGCTCTATAGAATAGTAACCTTTATGAACATACATCATACAACATTGCAGATGCTTAGTTTCTGACAATATCTAATTCTTTTATTAAATTCTGTGCGTTAGCAAACTTGTCGATAATAAACAACACGTAACGAATATCGACCGAAATAGTACGCTGCAAAGCAGGTTCGAAAGCAATATCGCCACTCATAGCTTCCCAGTTGCCATCGAAAGCCAATCCAACCAGTTCGCCTTTGGCGTTAATAACTGGACTACCCGAATTACCCCCGGTTATATCGGTATTGCTTAAAAAGCAAGTACGAATAACACCATTTTCGGCATACGGACCATAATCTTTATTTTTCCAGAGTTGTTTTAATTTTTTAGGCACTATAAATTCCGAACTCGTTGAATCTTCTTTTTCTATTATACCATCGAGTGTAGTATAATAATCATAAAACACACCATCGGCAGGTTGATATGGTAATACGTGTCCATACGTCAGACGCATGGTAGAATTGGCATCGGGATAAAAGATTTTGTTTGGATACATTTCCATCAAACCGGCAATATACAAACGTTCGGCTTTTTGAAGCATCTCACGATATTTTTCGTATTCCGAATCAAATCTCTTTACAGCACCACTAATGGAAAAGGATAATGCAAAAATGGGATCTTTATCAAGCTTTTTGTAATTCGGATGATTCAAAAACGCCAGCACTTCTTCTTTACTACGAAACAAACTAACATCAAAAGCCTCTTTAGCAAACTTATCGAAATTGCCTTTATAGTCTTTCTTAATTTTAGCAATATAAGTTGGCAAAAATGCAGGCTGAATATCATCGGCAAATAATTTAGTTAAAGCAGCAAGTACTCGCTGGTCGGTTGTTCGATGAAAATCTTTGTAGTAATTTTCGGTTTCTTGCTTCAAACGTTCAATTATTTTGGCTTTTGTTTCAGGTTTTGTGGTATCGGACTCAAGAGCTTTGTGTAACGATTGAAAACGAGCCGCAAACCCCAGTATATCTACCCCCCTATTGCCAGCTTCGCTTGCATAGATTTTAAACAAGTTGTAATCTTTTAGGTTTTGATAAGCCTCCTCGTACATTTTCAATACCTGTCCATATTTCTCCTGACGCTCACTCGACCGTTCTACCCATTGAGCAAACTCCTGTTCTTGCTTGCGTTTGGTTTCTATTACACGCAAACGCTTTAACCCTTTGGTTTGACCAATAAAATATTTCCAATAATTTGATGTACGAGCATATTTAGAAGCATACTGAATACGAACTCTTGGATCTTTGTTCATTTCTTCTTTGTAAATAGCAAGTTTTATGTCGCGAATCTTTACAATTGAAGGATTAATGCGTTCGATAGCTTCTTGCACACCCCACGATGTCATATAGCGTTGTGTACGACCGGGAAATCCCATAATCATCACAAAATCGCCCTGACGCACACCTGCAATCGAAATAGGCAATGAATGTTTAGGAGTATATGGCACATTGTCTTTCGAATAGCGTGCTGGATTGTTGTTCTTGTCGGCATAGACCCTAAATAAGCAAAAATCGCCTGTATGACGGGGCCACATCCAGTTGTCGGTATCACCACCAAACTTGCCAATTGACGATGGCGGTGTTCCTACCAAACGTACATCGTGAAATACTTCGTATAGCATAAGCAAATACTGATTGCCACCAAAAAAATCGCGAACAATAGCCTGATAATGATTCCCTTTCTTGGCTTCGTTAATAATTTGTTGTGATGCCTTTTGAATTTTTTCCTGACGCTCTTTCTCGCTCATTGTTTGATTAACTTCGGCCAAAACTTTAGATGTAACATCTTCAATACGAACCAAGAAACTCACAAAAAGATCGGGATTAGGCAATTCTTCATTAAGCGAGTTTGCCCAAAAACCATTGGT
>CALGPK010000051.1 GCA_937960415.1 uncultured Bacteroidales bacterium
AGAGAAGGCTTGCCCGATATTTACTGGACTATTAACTATCCCATAGATAATAAGAAACATACAGGTCCACTTTACTGGCGTTCGCGCGAAGCTAAATATGCCGTTGCTTATACATATCCCGATACCATCGATTTCCTTCATTATAGCAAAAAAGATAGGTTGTTTATTGGTGTTTACGATAGAGACGATTTTTCGAAAGATGATTTTATAGGCGATTGGTATGGACATTTTTTGACGTTATACAGCGATACGTTTAAGTCGCTGTCGTTCGATCATATTACTTCCTTTAAAATAAAAGCAACCCTTAAAAGATGTGTGAACTGTAAATGAAGAAAGCTGTCATTATAGCGGGTGGGGGTTCGGGGAAACGCATGGGTTTAGAAATCCCGAAACAATTTGCATTGATTGGTGGAAAACCTGTTCTGTATTATACACTCAAAGTTTTTTATGAATACGATGCTAATGTTCCCATTTTTTTGGTGTTGCCAGCTGATCATATCGAGCATTGGAGAAAACTTGTTGACGAACATAAGGTTGCTATTCCACACACCATTGTACAGGGTGGCGAAACCCGATATCACTCCGTTAAAAATGGGCTTTCGGTTATCGAACAAAGCGATGTGGTGGCTATACACGACGCTGTAAGACCCTTAATCAATGCGGCATTTTTGGATAAATTATTTCAAGTAGCAATGGAAAATGGTTCGGCGGTGCCGGTAATATCAATGGTAGATACCATACGTTTTATAGAACCATCGAAAAACCATGTGCTCGATCGTTCGCACATATATGCGGTGCAAACTCCGCAAGTGTTTCGTTTCGATTGGCTAAAAAACGCATACCATAAATCATACAGCAAGGAAATTACCGATGATGCTATGTTGGTAGAACAAGCTGGCTATAGGCTCACGTTTACCGATGGCTTAAAATACAACATTAAACTTACCACTCCGGAAGATTTGCTGATTGTTGAATCGATCATTAAATTGCAGAATAGCTAAGCTATGTACAAAAACAAATTGGTAGAACGCTTGACCTTGTTGTTTACATTTTTGGTAGTTGTATGGTACTACATTTTTGCTTTCGAGGGTTATTACGGTTGGGACGATATGGAGTATGCCAACCTTGCTCATCGATGGGCAACAGGTACGCTGAATTTAGCCGACAATCATTTTGCTTATCGTCATCCTATTGTTATTTTAACCGGATTGAGTTATAAGATTTTGGGTGTATCGGATTTTGCTTCGTCTTTGCCGGCTATGCTGCTCAGTATGTTGCTGTTGACAATGGTTTATTGGGTAGTCAACAAAAAAGATACTCGCATTGTAGTAACAGCAATTCTTTTAACACTACTGATGCCATATTTTATTCACTATTCGCACAAACTCATGAGCGATATTTACGTAGCAGTTGGTATTTTTGGAACTTTTGCAGCTTTTTATCTGTATCGTTTTCGATATAAACAATATGAAATTCTATGGTCGTCTATTGCTGCCTTGTTTCTGTTTTGGGCATTTTTAACAAAAGAAGTGGTTGTTTTGATTTTGCCGGTTTTAATTATCTTATTAACATACGATCTTGTAAACAAGCAGTACCGTACTTTCTGGTTTTGGTATATTTCTGTAGGTTTAGTTTTGTTATTTTTTTATCACTTGTATATTTGGAAAGTAACGGGCAATATATGGTCGCGTTATTTGGCAATCGAGCTAAACGCATATTTTAATCCATGCAGTTATGAACTTTTACCTACCATAAATACTATAAAACGGATTTTGTATGAATTTTGGAATGAATGTTTGATAAGTGGTCTCCTCTGGCCTTTCTTGTTTGTATTACCTGTTTTGTTTCAATACCGTAAACGTCGTGGTTTTAACCGAGCCGAATCCTTTTGGTTAAATATTGGAATTATTGCTCTTCTTTCGTCCAACTTTATGACGAAGCAATACAACACTTATTCGCCAATGTGTCTCGATATGCGTCATTATTTGTATTTAATTCCGATTCTTACCGTGGCTGCTTCGCCTTATATTGTTCGTTTTTTTTATACACCAAGGCAAGATTGGATTTTGCTTGTTGTATTTATCATTTTTTCGACAATATATTTTATTCAATTCGAATCTCTATCCAACCAAATTTTTACAATAACCATTGTCGGTATGCTGTTAATTGTATTATTTCGCACGCTTATAACACGCCCGAATCCCCGTTTGTCAATGCTTTTATGGTTGTTTTTTTTGCTCCTGTGGGTAGCTTATCCAACATTTCAAATGATAAGAAATTACAACTCATCGTTTAAGTACATAAAGCCTTTTATCGACAAACATTTTAAGCATCAGGAACAGGCTATTGTGCTTACCGACCCCATTTTAAAACGGATAGCCGACTATTATATGACCTGGGATAGCAGTCGTGTGCGATTTATAAACGAACGCTCACCACAAATTCCATTCCGAAATGAGGCTAAATTCTATTTTGTTTATCATAACGGCTTAACCTGGTGGTATTTATCAAAACAACAACATGCCGAGTCAATGTTATTGTGGTACATCAAACCTCCCAATATTCAACTGGTAGATTCGATGAAAGGAAATTATTTGTATTCGGTAATAATGCCCGACAGTATTCATCGTCCTACACATACACAAATGTTTTTTTGCGATATGGAGCTTTGCGATCCGTATTTTTCTTATCATACTGCATATTTAGATACACAGGTTAAATATTCCGGAAAATATTCATACTTAGTTAAGGAACATGGATTTTCGTCTACATTTACAACGAAAATTTTAGATTTAATTACTGCAAAAACGTCAAAAATAGAGATTGATTTTAATGCATGGATATGGATGCCCTCTAAAAGTCGTGTAAAAATGGTAGTTTCACTAGTTGATTCAAGTCAAAAAACATATTTCTGGTTGGGTAAAGATGTATTAGAACTAATAAAACCTATGAGCTTATGGCAAGAGGTTAATTTTAAAGCAAGTTTTAAACCCAAAGAATACCCAAAACATCTATGGTTAAAAATTTATTTGTGGAATGATGATACTACATGTATTTGGATTGATAACATGAAGATTGAAATAACAAGAATAGAACATTTGTAAAAAATGTGTAATTTTGCAATTCATACATTACGGGGTGTAGCGCAGTTGGTTAGCGCGCCACGTTCGGGACGTGGAAGTCGGTGGTTCGAGTCCACTCACCCCGACAGTTTAGATCGAATTCATAATTAACTGACGACGCTTTTTATCCTTTGTAAGATTATTCATTTCCAGTTGTTTTAATGCTTGGATTACATGTTCAACGAGCAAAGTATTTCCTGTTATGTATTCTAGTGTTAGTCCAAAATTTACGGATATCATTAACAGGCTTTGTTGATGGTCGATTAAAGCAATTGGATAATTTACATTTGAAGGATATTGATATTTAATACGAAGTAGTTCTGAAAATTCTTCTTGCTGAGATTTAGTTAAATAAGGAAAAATTTGAATGCCATAAAAAAATTGATTGTCGAAAAAATGTAACTGCGATTTGTTTTTAATATTGTTTAACTTGTTTTTATAATAAACAGTTAAATACTGATTTATACTTTCTTCATTATGAACGAAATGCGGCCTTCCAAGAATTTTTACCACCGTACTGAGATTTATATCGAATGGAACCTTCCCTTTAAATAGTATGCTTTGGGTTGTTTTGTAAGTCTCAATATTTTTGAATAAGTCGAAGCGATCTTTAAAATTATATGATAAAAAACTATTTCTATAATAATAGTTTTTGTAGTAAGTAGTTTTGTGCTTAATAAGGTTTTTAAAAAATACCATCATACAAAAATAAGTATATTTCCGTATTTAATTTTAGTATTTTTACTTAAAAAAACTGTAAAAAGTTTCATTTTCTCGCGAAAAAAGGCATGGGAATCTTTATCCCATGTCTTAAATGAAGTTTTAAAAATAAGTAACTTTTTTGACGAAAATCAAATATTCAGTGATAAAGGTTCAAAGGTTTGTTGTCGGTACTCATCAATGGGTGTACATGAGCATACTAAATTTCGGTCGCCATAAGCATCGTCAATTCTTGCGATGGTTGGAAAAAATTTGTTGTCTCCTACCCATGGCAATGGGTAAGCTGCTTTGTTTCGTGAATATGGATAATGCCATTCATCGTTAATCACATCTTCGGCAGGATGAGGTGCATTTACAAGAACATTGTTGTCGACAGGATATTTTCCATCTGCAATTTCCAATATTTCGTTATATATTTGAATCATAGCATCGGCAAACCTATCGAGTTCTTGTTTCGACTCACTTTCAGTGGGTTCAACCATTAAAGTACCATGTACCGGAAATGAAACGGTAGGTGCATGAAATCCGTAGTCCATCAATCGTTTAGCTATATCTATTTCATTTACATGAGCCATTTCTTTGAATTTACGACAATCGAGAATCATTTCGTGAGCAACAAAACCGTTCTTGCCAGTGTAAAGTATTTTGTAGTAGTCTTTTAATTTGGCTGCTAAATAATTTGCATTTAAGATAGCATATTTAGTGGCATTTGTCAGGCCTTCGCTTCCCATCATAACCACATAAGCATGCGAAATAAGTAAAATTAAAGCACTGCCGTATGGAGCAGCAGCTACTGCTTGTACACCGTGTTCGCCTCCGGTAGGTATCACAGGATGTTGTGGCAAAAACGATGCGAGTTCTTTTTTTACCAAAATAGGACCGGCACCTGGACCACCACCACCATGAGGAATGGCAAATGTTTTGTGCAGGTTTAAATGGCATACATCGGCATCAATACTGGCAGGGCTTGTTAATCCTACTTGAGCATTCATATTGGCTCCATCCATATAAACCAGGCCACCATGCTGATGTATTATTTGAATAATTTCTTTAATAGATTCTTCAAATACGCCATGAGTTGAAGGATAAGTAACCATCAATCCGGCAAGATCGTTGCTATGTTGTTCAGCTTTTTTTCTTAAATCTATAACATCGATGTTTCCATTCTGATCGCATTCTACAACTACAACCTTCATTCCTGCCATAGAGGCACTGGCAGGGTTTGTTCCGTGTGCAGATGATGGTATAAGCATTACGTTTCGATGAGACTGTCCATTTTTTTCGTGATACTTACGAATAACCATTAAGCCAGCATACTCACCTGCGGCTCCCGAATTGGGTTGAAAGCTGATAGCATCGAATCCGGTAATGGCTTTTAAATAATCTCCCAATTCTTTCATGATTTGGTGATATCCTTGAGCTTGATCTTGGGGAACAAATGGATGCAGATTAGCAAATTCGGGCAATGTAAGCGAAAGCATTTCGGCTGCAGCATTTAGTTTCATAGTACAAGAACCTAATGAAATCATACTGTGAGTAAGTGAAACATCTTTGCGTTCGAGCTTTTTAATGTAGCGCATTAAGTCTGTTTCGGACCGATAAGCATTGAATACTTTTTGCTTTAAAATTTCATCGTCTCTTAAAGAAGGTAAATAAATGTTGGATGTTAAAGAAAGATGCTCTACTTTTTGTTGAATAGCTTCGGCAAAAATATTTACTACATCTAAAACGTCCGATTGGGTAGTTATTTCGTCAAACGAAAAACGTACTATCCTTGAAGAAATATAAGCCAGGTTAATTTGCTTTTCAAGTGCTATGTTTTTAATCGTATCTAAATTGATGTTTTCGGGGAGTGTTACGCTTAATGTGTCGAAAAATGTTTTATTAACGTTATAACCGAGTTTTGTTAGTTGTTCGTAAGCACTTGCAGTATATTGGTGTATCTGTGTGGCAATTCTTTTGAGTCCGTCATAACCGTGATAAACCACATACATACCAGCCATAGTAGCCAATAAAACTTGAGCCGTACAGATGTTCGATGTTGCACGTTCGCGTTTTATATGTTGTTCGCGAGTTTGCAATGCCATTCGTAAGGCTGGACGCCCTTTTGCATCAACCGATACGCCGATGATTCTACCGGGCATATTGCGTTTAAATTCTTCTCTCGAAGCAAAATAGGCAGCATGAGGTCCACCATAGCCCAATGGAATTCCAAAGCGTTGAGTTGAGCCAAAAACAATATCTGCGCCCCAAGAACCCGGTGAAGGCAACAAGGCTAAGCTTAATGGGTCGGCTGCTACAGCCAATAAAATATCACTATGATGCAATTTTTGAGCAAATTCTTTGTAGTCGGGAATAGATCCATCGGCAGCCGGATATTGAACAATAGCACCAAAGAATAATTTGTCTAATACCATCGAATTAAAATCGCCAACAACAACTTCAATATTAAATGGAATTGCTCTGGTTTTAATTACGGCTAAGGTTTGAGGAAAAATATTTTGATCGACAAACAATTTATTGGCATTACTTTTTACAGCTTCTTTCGAACGACTATTATACATCATCGTCATGGCTTCGGCAGCGGCAGTAGCTTCATCGAGAAGCGAAGCGTTTGCAATTTCCATGCCCGTAAGTTCCATGATAACAGTTTGAAAATTGAGCAACGCCTCCAAACGTCCTTGCGAAATTTCGGCCTGGTACGGTGTGTACGATGTGTACCAACTGGGATTTTCCAGAATATTACGTTGAATAACTGCTGGCATGTGAGTGCCATAATATCCCATTCCTATAAACGTACGAAATAATTTGTTTTTTGAAGCAATTTGACGAATCTTCTTCAAATAAGTCTTTTCATCCATCGATGGAGGTAAATTCAATGACGATTTTAATCGAATAGAAACCGGAATGGTTTTATCAATTAACTCATCTAAATTATTCACACCAATGGTTTTACACATGGTTTGAACATCTTCCGGACGAGGTCCTATGTGCCGGTATTCAAATTTATCGATTTCCATATAACTAAAAAAATTTGTAGTTTTACATGCTGTAAAGGTAAAAAATATCTAACGAAAAAATTATATCAATCTTTTGGTTAATGATTTAAAAAATCTAAAGATGAAAAATAGTATATTACTCTGGTTATTTTTTTTTGAATCGCTTTTGTTTGCTCAAAAAGCCGATACCATTTGGTTTTTGAATGGCGAACGAATGATAACATCTAAATATAGCATTAATGTAGAAGAGGGTTTTATTACTTTTCAGAACAAAAAGAACAAGACCAGCCAGTTGAATTTAGAATTTGTGTTTTCGATTGTTGACTCGAACAATGTAGAAACTGTTTTTTTTGAGCCGACAACCATTGAAAAGCGTTATTATTCAGTCGAAGATATGCGAAACTTTATTAAAGGCGAATTCATGGCAAACGAAAAATATCGTTCGCCCTTTCCTTTCATTTCTGGATTTGTAACCGGTGCTGCTTCGGTGTACGCTATGCCATCACTTTTTGGGCTTAATGTGTTTTTTTCCCCATTGGTACCTGCTGCTAATTCTGCTATTGTAGGTACGTTTAATTACAAAGAAGACAAAGTAAAGAAAAAATATCCCGAATATATCGAAAATCCGTATTTTATTGCTGGTTATCGTGAGGTTGTAACTCAAAAACGCATAACTAATTCTATTAAAGGTGGCTTGATTGGATTGGGAGCAGGCGTAATAAGTGTATTAATTATCAATCAAATTCTGCATTGAATTTATGATCGATTTTACGGTCGAACGATACTGTCTTGCAAATGGATTGACTGTATTGTTACATGTTGATAAACAAACACCATTGGCAGTAGTAAATGTTCTTTACAAAGTTGGGTCGCGAGACGAAGACAAATTGCGGACTGGATTTGCACATCTTTTTGAGCACCTGATGTTTGCAGGTTCGGCAAATGCTCCAGATTTTGATAGTGTAGTACAATTGGCTGGCGGCGAAAACAATGCTTTTACGAATACCGATGTTACCAATTATTATATCAACTTGCCCGCTATAAATCTTGAAGTTGCTTTATGGCTCGAAGCAGACCGTATGCAGTATTTAAATATCAACGAAAC
>CALGPK010000052.1 GCA_937960415.1 uncultured Bacteroidales bacterium
GCAAGAAGAAGCCCCAAAGTTTATTAAAAGTGGTGATAAACTTACCTTTTACATAAAATTACACAACGTTTATACAGTTCAGGAATATGCCGAACAACGCCGTAAACAATCGTTCCAGAGCGAAGAAGAAGAAATGCAAGCCCTCGAAGCATATCTAAAATTAGCCAATATTACTACTCCACCTAGACCATCGGGTTTGTACTTCATCGAAAAAGTTAAAGGTACAGGCAAAGCTCCTGCCGATAATTCATGGGTAAGCATACACTACCTCGGTACATTTGTTAATGGCGAACCTTTTGATAATACATACGAACGCAATCAACCTTTTGAATTTCAATTAGGACAAAATCTTGTCATTCCGGGACTCGAAGAGGGAGTTAAACTGATGCGTGAAGGCGGCGAAGCTATCATCATTATACCATCGAAATTGGCTTATGGCGATCAACCATATAAAATGATACCGCCGTATTCGACGTTGATATTCGAAGTTCAACTTTTAAAAGTTAAATAAATGAAAACCAGTATTTTATTAATAATTTTTTGTTTTAGTAACATCTTAATTTACAGTCAAATGGATAATTTACAACAAACTTCATCGGGTTTGATGTACTCGATTCTGAAAAAAGGAAACGGCAAAAAGCCCGAAGCAGGCGACAAAGTGTATGTTCATTATGTTGGTAAACTCATGAACGATACGGTTTTTGATAGTTCATACAAACGTGGTGAACCCTTTGCGTTCAATTTAGGCGAAGGTAGAGTTATTAAAGGCTGGGACGAGGGCATTGCTTTGCTTCAAGAAGGCGATTCTGCCTTATTAATCATTCCTCCCGATCTTGGTTATGGTAACAGGGCTATTGGTAACATTCCAGCCAATTCTACACTGAAGTTCATCGTTTCGCTCGAGAAAGTCGAAAAAGCCCCTAAAATTGAGCCATTCGACATTGCTAATAAAGAAACCGAAATTTTCGAAAGCGGATTGAAAATCATCCGAGTTCAAAAAGCCAAGAAAGACGCAATAAAACCGCAGGAAGGCGACGTGGTAGAAGTTCATTACACCGGCTATCTCGAAGATGGCAAAATATTCGACTCGTCGGTTCGTCGTGATCAACCCATTAGCTTTACTCTGGGCAAAGGGCAAGTAATAAAAGGCTGGGACGAGGGTATCGGCAAATTAACTGTTGGCGAAAAAGCACGTCTTATTATTCCCTATACACTTGCTTATGGCGAAAATGGACGCCCACCTATTATTCCTGCCAAAGCTAACCTTATTTTCGATGTTGAATTGGTCAATGTTCACAAGCAAACAACACCATTACCATTTGATACCAGAGGGAAAGATACCGTTAAAACAAGTTCAGGCCTGCAATATATAATAGTTCAAAAAGCAAAAGATAATGCTCCAAAGGCTGAAAATGGTAAAATGGTAAAAGTTCATTACACTGGCTATTTCAAAGATGGGAAAATATTCGATTCGTCGGTACAGCGTGGTCAACCCTTTTCATTCAAACTGGGTGCAGGAATGGTTATCAAAGGATGGGACGAGGGTGTCGCTTTAATGAAGGTAGGCGAAAAGTTTCGATTTATTATACCATACAAGTTAGCATACGGAGAAAATGGATATCCCGGAGCTATCCCTCCAAAAACCGATCTAATATTTGATGTAGAATTGTTAGAAGTTAACTAATCCTTACCCCCATCACACATACATCGTCAATTTGGTCATAACCGTTTTTCCAATTTTCGAAAAATGTATCTAAGATTAACTCTTGTTCTGGCATAGGTTTATGGTACGAAGTCAACAAAATTTCTTTAAACGCTTTGTATTTTAATTTCTTGCCTTGCTCTCCACCAAACTGATCGGCATAACCATCAGAAAAGATATAAATACTATCGTTGGGCTTAAGAGCTATTTCGGTCATCATAAAATTAGTCTGCTTGACATACTCGCCAATTGGTTGGGGTGTTGCTTTTATTTCGTACAATATAATGTTGTTCATCTCTACTAATTTATCCTGACCTTCAATCATTCCGTTCGATTTTTTTCTGATCAGATACAATGGATTGTTAGCCCCAGCAAAGCGTAATACTTTATTTTCCAAATCTAACGAGCAAAGAGCTATGTCCATACCGTCGCGTATTTCTTTTTCGGCTGTGTGTAAAGTGTTTTTCACTGTTTCATTCAACAAATCCAGTATCAATCCCGGATTATTTTTCGTATTTTCATTTACAACCTGATTCAAACCATTATATCCCACAATACTCATAAAAGCTCCGGGAACACCATGCCCCGTGCAATCAACAACAGCAAAAAGTACCGTTTTTTCAAACGATTTAAACCAATAAAAATCGCCAGAAACAATATCTTTAGGTCTGTATAGAACAAACATTTGTGGCAAATATCTTTCCATGTATGAACGTGAAGGAAGTATGGCTTTTTGAATCCGCTGTGCATAGGTTATACTTGACAAAATATCTTTATTCTTCTCTTCAATAATGTTTTTTTGCAAGGTTATCTCTTCATTTTGTGCAGAAAGTAGTTCATTGGCACGTTTCTTTTGCTGATTGCTTCTAAATACAACTACTACAAGACTTGCTATTAGCACAATAACAATAATGGCACCATATAAATAAGTAGCTTGCTGTTTTATTTTAAGATCATTTTCTTTTAACTTACTATTGGCAAGCTGTATTTGTTGTTCTCGTTTTTCTGCCTGGTATTGCTCTTGAAGCTGATTGATAAATCGTGTATTTTCAATTTTGTAGATAGAGTCGCGAAAATGAATATACCAGGTATAATGAAAGTAGGCATCTTTGTAATTGCCAATGTTATCGTAAATTTCTGATAAAATTTTGTTGCTCTGAATCTGACCTTCTGAATTGCTTAGTTCATTGGCTATGGCATTTGCTTTTTTAGCATAATCAAGTGCTTTGGCATATTGTTTTCTATTCTGATACAGAACCGCAAGTGAATTATAAATACCTATAAGTCCCGCTTTATCGTTGATACTTTCTTTAATCTTCAGAGCCTTAAGATAATATTTTTCAGCATTAATCGAATCGTGTTGTTTGCTCAAGACATTGGCTATATTCAAAAAAACGATAGATATACCCTGTAAATTTGAGTTTTTTTCAACCAATTTTAACGATTGATTGTAGTAATACAAAGCCGAATCAAACATGGACTTTTTAAAATACAACATTCCCAGGTTATTATAAACCGTAGCCATACCCAGTTCGTTGCCCATTTCCTTTACCAATGCCAGCGACTGATTGTAATATTTCAGCGCCATTGGGTAATTTTCTGTGTGGTAGTACATCAACCCGAGGCTATTGAGGCTCGATGCAATGCCTTTTTTATCATTAAGCTTTTCGCGAAGCTTCATGCTCTCTAAATAGTACGTGATAGCTTTTTCGTAATTTGACATCTTTTCGTACACACGACCCAAGCTGTTTTTTACATTTGCAATTAATCGCAAGCTGTCCATTTTGGTATAAACATCGAGTGCTTGAACGTAATAATCTTTAGCCAATGATAAATTTCCCCACAATTCGTTTTTTTCGGCCAACATTGAAGCAAAGCGAGCAATAAATTGATCATTTTTTTGGTATTGACTAAGGCTTAAGGCATCTTTAGCTGTTTTTTCGTACAATTCGGGATTGGATTCTAAAAGTGGCAACAATTGCATATAAGCATTGAGCGAGAGTGTATCGAAGCGATGATTTTTGATAACTGTCATTAAACTGTCATACTTCCCGGCTAAAACAAAAGAGGGAAAAATACAACACAAGAGAAAAAGATATTGCCGTATTCGTTTCATTTTCACTTCAAATATACGACGAACTAAAACACCAATCAAAGAATGTACTCTTAAAGTTATTAACAAACAACCATCATGTTTCAACACATTTTCTAATTTCGAACGAAATTTGTTTCTTTATTTTTCGTTGCATAAAATACAAAAATAAAAAGTAGGGCACTAAGGCTAAAAGGGAAAGTAAACCCGCCAAAAGCTCGTTATTTGTAACATTAAAAACGACAATTACCGTAAACATCAATATCACTAACGGAACAACGTAACTCAGCAAAACGGCATACGCCCCTGCTTGCAGCGGCATTCGAACCATTACTTTTGTGCCGATTGGAAAATCTTTTGCATTTGTTTGAACTTCTATCTCTTTCTCCTTTATTTCGCTTATGCCCATAGTACAAGCTGCCTTACTCCGACAGTTTGCACAAGCCGAAGTTGATGTTATACTCACTATTACCGTATTATGATTCAGTATTTCTTTAACAATACCCGGATGTTCGATATATTCGCTCATGGTTTGAGTTTTTTATTTAGCCAATCGATCAGTTGAATCGCAAAATCGCGATAGTAGCGACGTTGTCCATATCCTAAAACACTTTTGCAGCCTACTACTGCGTTGGTCAAAAAGATCTCATCTGCTTCGCTTAACAATTTTTCGTCGAAGCTTTCTTCATTTACCCTCACTCCAAATTCGGCAGACAAATGCTGTAGCAAAAACTGCCGCATAACACCATTTACCGGTCCATCGGTCAAGGGAGGAGTGTATATTATCCCATTTAACAATACAAAAATATTGGAAGAAGTTGCCTCAACAACATGTCCTTTTAGATTAATTAACAATGCATCATCGTATCCATTACGTTTTGCCCATTGAGCAGCAAGAATGTAAAAAGTAGCATGATTAACCTTTACCGAATAAATTGGCATTATGGGCTTAGCTACATCACGAAACACATCTATCAGGATACCTTTGGTATCTGTAGTAAACTTCGTATCTTCGAGTGGATAAACCTCAACAAACCAGTCTATATCGTCCTTATCACTCAAATAGTAGCCCTGTCCCGAACGATACACCGTCAACCGAATTCGACTACTACCAAACGCTTTGTTCGATTTAATGAGTCGTTGAATGTCGAACAACAATGTTTGCTCTTGGGGAAAATTTGCTTTGTTTAATAATAATAATTCGAATGCACGCATCATTCGCTGGTAATGCAAAGAAAACAAAGGAACATGAATTGCAAATGCTCTCATGGTTTCGAAAAAGCCATCGGCAAAACGCACCACACGATTGTGAAGCGGAAAAAGCACTTCCTCATTTCGCCTAAGCTTACCGTTATGCAACACAAAAGTGCTAAGCCTTGTCATAGAGTATTCGATTAACGGCATGAGTAACAATATCGGCGTTCGACGGAATTAAAATACCACGTATTCGGCATTGTTCGGCAGCTTCAATATCGCGTGGCTGGTCTCCAATCATCCAGGATTGATACGGGTCGATCTTAAAACGAGCTATGGCTTTTTCGAACAAAAGAGGCATGGGTTTTCGACACAAACAGTTCGTTTCATCGGGATGATGCGTACAATAATAATATTCTAAAACCGTCAAGCCTTGTGATTTAAATAATTGGTCTAATAAACGATGCAAAAGCTCAACATCGTTTATCGAATAAATATGTTTGCTAATCCCACTCTGGTTACTAATTATCACAAAATCGTACCCATTATTTTTAAGCAACCTCATTCCTTCAATAACACCACGATTTATATAAAAATCATCCCAACGATATACATAATAATTAGCATTGTCGTTGATTACACCATCGCGATCGAAAAAAACAACTTTTCGCATCAATTCGCAGTTATTAAATCTACAAAGATAGAAAACAAATTAGGCTTAATTATTAACGGAAAAACAAATCCAACTATTGAACCCCAGAAGTGTACGTCGTGTGCTATACGATCGACATTTTTTTTCGACATGTATGCCGAATATATTAGATACAAAGGACCAAAAATATAAGCAGGAATACCGATGGGAATAAACATGATGTAAATCTTATTGGTAGGATCGAGCAAAATTGCAGTAAATAGTATCGACGCTACTGCTCCCGATGCCCCTACTGCAACATAAGAAGTATTATTGCGATGTTTAAAATACGATGGAACTGTTGCTAAAATACCGGCTAAAATAAACTCCAGCACGTAAATCATTTTGCCCCACTTTCCAAAATAAAAAACAAAACCTTGCTCTACATTCATACCAAAAAAATACAATGTAAGCATGTTGAAAATCAGGTGTTCCCACGACGCATGTAAAAATAAGTGTGTAACAAACCGATAATGCTGCTTAAACCGCCGAATATCGTAAGGAGAGAACCATCCTTTTATGTAAAATTCGCGATTATTAAAAGCTATAATACTGACCAGAACAATCGAAACAATAATTAATATCGTTATCATTAATAAACCGCTACTTTTAATGTTTTATTGCCTTTAGGAGTAGCAATATTTAACAGATACATGCCTTTTGCTAATTGAATGGGCACTTTAAACTCCTGATGTCCCTGAAGCAGATTGCCCGAGTATACAGTCAATAGTTTTTGTCCTAAACTATTCAATAACGTAATATTTGCTTTCATTTCAGTTGTGGTAAACAAGTCGAGAGTTAACAGATTGTCTTGATAGTAAGGTTTAACGCTAAAATTATCATCCGTTAGTTGCATGGCACCGGTAGGATTGTAAACATGAAATTTCCAGTATCCGGCCGGTGCTGGCATAGGCCGCACCTGTGTTTTTCCGCTATTTGCTTTTGCCCAAATGTAATAATACACTGTAGTATGGTTGGATTGTACAGGAATATATCCTGTCCATGTGTGGTTATTCGAATTGGTCAATGTCATTGGTATTGAAACATAAGGTTGTGTAGTATCGGTACGATAATATATTTTTGCTTCCTGAATACCTGTTTTGTGCTTTATAAGAGCATCGACCTGATAAGGTGTCCAAATATTATCGGTATTGGGTAGTGGTTGATGCGAAATTAACAACGGATTGAAGGCAGCTATTTCGTGAGTTGTACAGTGAATGGCACCACTTTGCGAAATAACACTGTTGGCGTTTATTCCAATAATTCGATAGCCCGGCATAGCTTGTCGATAAATACGAAGTGCAGTTGTATCATATTGCTCGTAATAGGTAGGAACTAGTACTGTTTTATTTAAAATAAGCGAATTGGTGTACGTACGATAATATGCCCCCTGACTTGGCCATGTACCACTTGGGCTCGGTGGCATAGGAATACGAACTACCTTGTATGGCGTTCCAAATACCGAATTAAAGTTATTCAACACATAATTTAGGTTGGCTTCTATTTGAGGACCATCTGAAATGCCCTGCGGATATTGACCAACTAGCAGGGTTTCTTCGTTAAGCAATTTTATGTGCATATCTATATGGTGAATACCATCGTATGGTAGGTTTTCCATTTTTATATAACGATTAATACCCATAAAATTTTGCATGATGGTATTAATTTGTTGCTCCGTTTTTGGAGTTTGATTATATTGCGTAACACTGGCATTTTCATCTAACACTAGCTTGCTCGAAAAGCCAGTACCAAATCCATCGCTCATAAAATTCCCACCTGTGTGTACCAAATCGGTGGGTGGCTGTGTACATTGATACAAAGGAACATTTAACAAATTAGCAATGTATTGCGGTGATACATCATCTTGAGGACGAGGACGATTATACACCCAATCGACAAATAGCAACGAATCTACATCGTTGGTATAAACATTATTTGGACCGTAATCGCGAATCCAAACACTATTTAAACTGGAAATGATATAACGAATATTAGTAGTTGCTATACCATTTTGCAAAAGATAGTTTTTTACTGTATTTGAGTCGGAGCAATAAATATAAACCGTTGCTTCTTCGCGTGCATAACGAACTATTTGGCTTAAAAAAGACTCATATCCCGACTTCCACGAGATAAGCACACCTTGCATCTCTTCCCACTCCGCTGCAGTCCTTACCGGCGACGAAGGAGGATTGGTTATACCTTTGGGTTGAGGTAATATATATGTCCATTCAGATTTTGCTTCTTCTTGGCTTAATCCTTTGGGCAGCATAACTTGTGAAAACACTTGCCCATAATATATACCAATTAAAAAAAGTATAAATGTTTTCTTCATAGCATTTTTTTATTTAGTAAGACTTTTATTTTTTTATTTGGTTGCATTTAAGATTAAAGCTTGTTGACGAAAATCTATAATTGCTTCGTATTCTATTAAAAAAGTTAAGCCAATCAATCCCAAAATATGGTATCGAGGTTTTATTTTGCTTTGAATATGGCTTAAATCAACCCTAAAACAAGTCCCTAGCGATAATTTATATTTTCCCAATTTAATCTCACCTACCTCCAAAAGTGCAACATCGAGTATTTCGTTTGCAATTCCCAATACCTGCTCCAAATGATAAAGATCTGTATGTGGCACATCTACATGTTGACCTATTACAGAAACCTGGGCGCCGGTATCAATAATAAAATAACCTTTCTGACTACCTACTAAAGAACGAATAGCCAATAATGGCATACCATCAACAGATTTAATCACTGTTATGGGTAAACAGACTTGTTTATTTGGTTTCATTTTACCTGATTCAATGTGAATGAAAGAGCTTCGTCTATTAAGGTTTGTGGTGGCAATTCTATAAAATGCTGCTCGCAAAGACTATGAATGGTAGCACGTGCATGCTCTATATCTTTTTTTGCAAGCTGATATGCTTCGTCCCAAGTCATGGTAATACGTGCCACGCCATCTTTAATGGCTTGCATAGCCACATCGGCAGCTTCGATAGGAAAAACTTCTGCTTCATCCATGGTAGGTACAATTTTATCTACATGAATACCGTTCTTTTCGGCAAAGCGGGCCTGAGCATAAGCAGCTGCAATAGCCATATTGTCAGTAATTTTTCGCGCACGTACCATCAAAGCACCTTTTAATATTCCCGGAAATCCCAGCGAATTGTTGACCTGATTGGGGAAATCGCCCCGACCGGTAGCAACAATATAAGCTCCGGCTTCTTTTGCTGCATACGGATATATTTCGGGAACAGGATTGGCACAAGCAAATACCACCGACTGCTTATTCATGAGCCTAATCCACTCTTTTTTTACAGTATCGGGTCCTGGAGTTGAGAGCGATATAAGCACATCGGCTCCTTTTATGGCATCTTCCATCGTATCGACACAATGCGGATTGGTTTTTTCGCACAATTCCCACTTACGATAATAACGAGCATCAGCCTGTATATCTTTTCTATTTTTATGCAGTGCACCGCGAGAATCGAAGATAATCATTTTTTCAGGGTTTACACCATCGGCAATTAACAAACGTGCTATAGTAGTATTCGATGCTCCAGCTCCATATAAAACAAATTTTGTTTCAGACATTTTACGATTAGTAAGCTTAAGAGCATTGATAACACCTGCCAAGGTAACACTGGCAGTGCCCTGTGCATCATCATGCCAAACAGGAATATTACATTCTTCACGCAATACATCTAGCACTTTAAAGCAATTGGGCTGTGAAATATCCTCGAGGTTCACCGCTCCAAAACTTGGTTCAGCCATTTTTACAAAGTCTATGATTTTATCGGGATCGGGCACACCATCTTTACCTTTACTGTCAATGCACAATGCCACTGCATCTATTCCCCCCAAATATTTCATCAAAAAAGCTTTGCCTTCCATAACCCCCAATCCGCCGGGAGGTGTGCAATCGCCATCACCCAACACACGGGTAGAATCGCTTACCACAGCCACCAAATTACCACGATTACTTAATTCAAACGATAAATCATTATTGTCGCGAATAGCCGTAGAAACAGCTGAAACACCCGGAGTGTACCAAACATTAAACCAATTGAATCCTGGTACAGGTGCCTTGGGCATGGTCATGATTTTACCTTTGTAATATCGATGAGAAAGTTCGGCAAGCTTCTTCAAAAAAATGGTTTTAGCCTTTGCTTTTTTTGCTTCATCGAAATAACCTGAAAGAACCTCATCAAGATTATCCAATTTTAAATTTATATGGCTCATAGGAAATGATAATTCTTTTAAGAGCAAATATAGTGTTTATATTTGGTCCATTCAATATCTATTTTTACATTTTTTTGGAAAATTCGTATGTGGTAATATATTTAAACGGCTACCTAAAAAAACAGGTTTCAATCAAGGTTAACGGCAATAAATAAGCTTACTATGTTCGAAAAGAGCATAAACCACAATGACTAAGTGTGCAGATGAGGTTGCTTTGCTCATTTTTATTGTAAAAATGGGTTAAATAAAGTTAAACTATCAAAAGTATTAGGTTATTCATCTGTAAATGTATATTTTTGAACTCTACATAAAAATAATGGCAATGAAAGTAATAAGAAATATTTCAAGAATTTTTGTAGGTTTAGTATTTGTTTTTTCTGGCTTTGTAAAAGCAGTCGATCCATGGGGAACAGCCTATAAATTCGAAGATTATTTTCATGCCATGGGACTAGACTTTATGATACCAGCAGCCCTCTTTTGGAGTATCGTAATGATAGCTGCTGAATTTATCGTTGGTTTTTCGCTCTTAACTAACTCAAGAACCATTTACGGAGCATGGGGGGCATTGATATTTATGCTTATGTTTACACCCCTTACATTGTGGCTGGCTATTGCCAACCCTGTTTCAGACTGTGGTTGTTTTGGCGATGCTATTAAAATGACCAACTGGCAAACTTTTTACAAAAACATTATTATTCTTATACCGACCATCATTGTATTTATTCATCGAAAAAAATTCAAAAATCCCTTGTCTAATCGTACGCAATGGGGCATTAATGGAGCTGGTATTATCTTTGTTTTTTTTATCATGTGGTATTCTTACACTTATCTTCCCATTATCGACTTTTTACCCTATAAAAAAGGCAATCACCTCCCCGATTTAATGAAAATACCAGAAGGTGCCCCAAAAGATGAATATGCACAATTTATTACCCTTAAAGACACTATTAGCGGACAAACCATCGAAGTAGATATTCAAACTTATACCATAGATTCTACTTACTGGGGGAGCACATCCAGGTACAAATATATGAGCATTTCTGAACCTAAATTAATAAAAAAAGGATATATTCCACCGATTCATGACTTTAACATATTCGATGAAGATAATCAAAACTATATTGATTCTGCACTTCAGTTTAATGGATATGTCTTTATTTTTGCCAGTCCCAAACTCGAAAAAGCGAGCGTAAAAAACATTGATAAAATTAAGAACATATACTTCTGGAGCATAAAACATAACCAGCGTTTTTATGCCATAACTGCTTCGAGCAAAAATGGTATCGAACTTTTTATTGTACAAAATAGCATACCATTTAATTTTTATATGTGCGACGAAACAACCATCAAAACCATAATAAGAAGTAATCCAGGCTTATTATTGCTACACAAAGGAACTGTATTAGAAAAATGGTCGTACAACAGCTATCCCACTATCGATGAAATTGACAAAATAACCTCAATAAAACAATAAATAAAATGAGACTACGTATTGCAGCCGGCAACTGGAAAATGAACACCTCGTTGCAAGAAGGTATTGAACTTGCAAAAGCTATACAGGCATTTGTTTCCGAATTTCCGCTCGATAAACATAAGCGTATTGTGCTCGGCGTACCTTTCACGCATATCGTGTCAATTGTCAACCTTGTAGATTACAAGAAAATTTCGGTAGCCGCTCAAAACTGTGCCAGATGGGAAAAAGGAGCATACACCGGTGAAATATCGGCCGAGATGATTCGTTCTAGCGGAGCACATTATATCATTATTGGGCACTCCGAACGACGTCAGTACTTTAACGAAACCAACGAAGAACTTAAAACCAAAGTAGAGCTTTGCCTTAAAAACAGCCTGCGTCCCATCTTTTGCGTTGGCGAAAAACTAGACGAACGCGAACAAAACAAACATTTTGAAGTTGTACAAAAACAATTAACCGAAAGCTTATTTCACCTTGATGTAGAACACTTTTCGCATGTATTGATAGCATACGAGCCTGTGTGGGCTATCGGTACCGGTAAAAATGCTAGTCCCGAACAAGCACAAGAGATGCACATGTTTATTCGCAAGTTAATTGCTGAGAAATACGGAGCATCGGCAGCAAACGATACAAGCATTTTGTACGGAGGCAGTTGCAACGCTCAAAATGCTGCTTCGCTTTTTGCCCAACCCGACATCGATGGAGGACTCGTGGGTGGAGCATCTCTTAAAGCCAACGATTTTATCGAAATTATTAAAGCTTTGTAAAATTAAAACTTTCCTAAAGCTTTTAGATGATATTCGGCTAATTTCTGAATCGGATTCTGAACAATAGTTTGAACTTCTAAATTATAATTAATTGCAACCTCCAGTAGCACTTCCTTGAAAGCAAAAGCCACCGACCCTACAAACGAAACAGGTTTATTGTTGTTATTGAACGGTATTATGTGAGTTTTAATCAAATCATCAAACGACAACGTTATCAGTTCTCTTATCTCTGCATAATTTAAGTATCGAGCTACAAAAGTTGCAAATTGAGCTATATATCTATTCGGATAAGGTTTTGAATAAATATTCGTTAAAATATCTGAAATAGTATTTTCGTATTGAGCATAAAAATCATTGACTATAATATCGGACAATTCATTGTAAAGTAACTTTTTCAAAAACAATTTTCCAATATAAGCTCCACTCCCTTCGTCTCCCAGAACAAATCCCAGCGACGGTTTATACCTTATCAGTTCGTTGCCATCGTAATAAGCTACGCTCGACCCAGTCCCCAGAATTACAATCCACCCTTTATTGTGAGCATACGCCGCACGAGCAGCTCCCAATAAATCGCTCTCCACCAACAACTCTACGCTGCCTAATGCACTACAAACACCCTGTCTTATTATCTCTTTCTTTTCATCCGAATTACAACCAGCACCATAAAAATAAACCGCATCAACTTTGCGTTTACCAACAACCTTTTCTACTGCTTGCTTTACTTTTAAATGGTCGGTAAAAAACGGGTTAAGCCCTTCACTTTGTTCAACATAAAACTCTGTGGCACTTGCCAGAGCCCAGTGTGTTTTGCTCGAACCACTATCGGCAATCAGTATCATATAAAAAAGCCAGAGACAAGCTCTGGCACTTAAACATTAAATTTCTTCGGTTTCTACTATTTTAGCTAAAATATCGGCATACGGCAATACCAGATATTTCTTCCCTTCAAATTCAATTTCATTACCACTATAACTTTTGTAAATTACCCAATCGCCTACTTTAACCTCTGCATTTTCGATAGCACTCATATTAACAATTTTACCCATGTTCGGTTTTTCTCTGGCAGTATCGGGGATAATAATACCCGAAGCAGTACGTTGTTCTTTGTTTTGTTCGCTTAAATCGATCAACACATTTTGATTAATTGCTTGTAACTCTTTCATAGCCTATTTATTTTTTACAAAGTTATCAAATTTCGAGCAATTCTTTTAATCGTTTTTGATCGAAACCAATAACCCACTGTCCATTAATCTCGGTTTGAGGTACTCCCTGTTGTCCGGTACGTTGAACAAGCTCCTGAGCAGCATGTATATCGCGTGAAACATCTACATCGGTAAAAGGAATACCATTTTTTCGTAGCCACGACTTTAGGGTATTGCACCATGTGCAGGTAGGTGTTGAATATACTGTAACACGCTTGGGAGATTTGCCTTCGGCTTTGACCTTTGCCTGATAAATGGCATTAGTAAACAAACTTTGTACAAACTCCTTATCCTGACAACCTTTAATGGTACTCATTAACTCGCCATTTTCGAAGATCATTAATGTTGGTACAGTAGTAATTCCATACACCGGATGAATATCCCTTACGCTAACAACATCTGCCACAAAAACAGCAAGATTTGCAGTAGAAGCAACCTCGCTTAAATTTTGAAAAGCACAGTCGCTTTGTTCACTCCCTTTTTTGTAAAGCAATACGTAAGCTTTCTCTTTCCCTTTTAACTCATTTTGCAATTCCCGATACGATTGAATGCTCTTCATATACTATAACTTTTTTATTTCATTCAATATCTGATCTTTTGACTTTACTCCAACCAGCCGCTTAACTTCTTTCCCGTTTTTGAATATAATAAGCGATGGAATACTCCGTATACGAAAACGCTCGGATAGATTGCGTTGTTCATCAACATTTACTTTATACACTTTAAATGAATATTGTTTGTCGTTAGCCAATTCGTTCAATACTGGCATCATTAGTTTACAAGGCATACACCAGTCTGCCCAAAAATCAACAATAGCTATTCCACCCTTAATATGCTGATTAAAAGAGTTTGCTGTTAAATGTTTAATATTTGGATTTTCAGGTACAAATGGCATATTTTTGATACGACGATAATTATATACCGTTAATCCTACAAAAACAATTACTATGGAAATTATAATTATTAAAACAGTTGTCATACGTTACAAATGATTTTGATGAATACGCTCAATAATGGCTAAAGCAGCAATAGTAGCCTCACCTACAGCAGTAGTTATTTGTCGATAACGTTTTTCGATGCAGTCGCCGGCTGCATAAACGCCATCTATATTGGTTTGCATATTTTTGTCTACCAGAATTTCACCAGCATGATTCATGGCAACATGACCTTTCAAAAACTCGGTATTTGGCAAGTAACCAATAAAAATAAATACACCATCTGTTTTACAGGGTTTTTCTTCACCGGTTTTTAAATTCCGAATAATTACGCCTTCAACCGTGTCTTTTCCATAGATAGATGACAAAGTAGAATTCAGTACAAAGTGTATTTTAGAATTTTGCTTAGCTTCATCAACAATATACGGAAATGCTTGAAAATAATCGAACTGGTGAACAACGGTAACCTTCGATGCATATTTAGTAAGCGATATGGATTCTTCGATGGCCGAATTTCCTCCTCCTACCACTACTATTTCCTTGCTTGTAAAGAAATCGCCATCACACGTTGCACAATACGAAACTCCGCGTCCTTTAAATTCTTCTTCACCGGGAATATTGAGCATGCGTGGACGCCCACCCGGTGCAAGAATAACTGTCCTGGTTGTGTAACTTGTACCATCGGCAAGCACTACGGTTTTAGGTGTCGATTGCAAGTCGAGCGAAGCAATACGTACATTGGTTTTCAATTCACATCCAAAATTAAGTGCCTGTTTTTTCATAACAGCAGCCAACTGATAACCACTAATTTTTTCAATCCCGGGGTAGTTGGCTATTTCGTGAGTCAAGATGATTTGCCCACCCGCCATTCCATCCGAAAGGATAAGAGTTTTAACTTTGGAACGAGCCAGGTATATTCCAGCAGTTAAACCTGCCGGACCTGCTCCTATCACAATCGTATCGAATATCGTTGTACTCATAATCTATTTTGCAAACTCGCTGTCGAGTATGGCTTTAATTTGCTCTTTAGTTTGAATACTAGATGTAGCTTTCACTACTTTGCCATTTTTGTAATACATGGTAAAGGGCAATCCCATAAATCCACGACATGCCGGATCGTTACGAATTATATGAGCTTCCGGATTATCAAACTCCATGTCGTAAAATTTTACATGTGGATATTCGGGTTCCAATTCTTCCATGGCTGCATATACCGGCACACACATAGGTCCCATACGACCACAGCATACCATTACATTTTCATTTTCGCCAATAATCTTTTTTAGCTCATTAGCTGTTTCAATGTGTTTTAAATTTGTGTACAACATAACCTTATTATTTTAAGATTCAATTATCTTTATTTCATACGTAAATTCAAGAAATTTTTTGAACATATACGATACACCGCAGTATTTATCCTGCGATAGCGTTACAGCTTTTTCGAGTTTAGCCCGATCAAGATTTTTCCCTTTAAATTCATATATTAGATGCATACGAGTATAATGTTTTGGATGTTCTTCCGTAATATCGGCTTCTACATACATTTGAAAAGATTCAAGTTCAACCTGCATTTTTTTAAGAATAGCAACTACATCCATACCGGTACACCCAGTTACAGATGCCAAAAGCAATTCCTTAGGTCGTGGACCTTTTTGCTCACCACCATGCTCGGGCGAAGCATCCATCATAACGGGTAAATCGTTAACCTTGGCTTCAAAAGCCATATTCCCTTTCCATGTTGTTGTTACATTGTGTTTCATAATTTAAATTTCTTTTGCAAAGTTAGACCATAGTTTTTCTCAAATTTAACCATAGATATTGAGATAGGCAAATGAAAAAATTGAGATAGATAGATAACTTATCTATGACAAATTATTCCATAAAATATTCCATAAAAAACATTGTAAACACCAAAATCTTGATAATCTGGGTTTAAAAAAAAGAAATACCTACCATATCATTATTTCATTTTTTTATTACTTTTGCCTGATTAAAAGACAAGCTTATGGAAAAACTAATTATTTTAGGTGTTTACATCCAAGAACGTTCGAAAAATGCACTAGTAGTTCAAAACCTGCTTACCAAGTATGGTTGTTCCATTAAAACCCGAATCGGCTTGCACGAAGTATCAGGAGAATTTTGCAGTAATTCTGGATTAATTCTACTTGAACTCACTGGCGATCCAAATGAAATGGAAGCTCTCGAAAACGAACTACGAAAAATTGAAGATATTGAAATACAAAAAATGAGTTTTAAGAAATAAAACAATATGAATATTAAAGGAAGTGAAACCGAAAAAAATTTGTTAAAAGCATTTGCTGGAGAATCGCAAGCCAGAAATCGTTACGAGTTTTTTGCCAAAGTAGCTCGTCAGGAAGGGTACGAACAAATAGCAGCCATTTTTGAGCTTACTGCTCAACAAGAAAAAGAGCATGCCAAACGCTTTTTCAAATTTTTAGAAGGTGGCATGGTCGAAATCGTTGCCTCCTACCCTGCTGGCAAAATGGGCACAACTCTCGAAAACCTCGAGGCAGCAGCTATGGGCGAACACGAAGAGTGGACCGAGCTTTATCCACACTTTGCCGAAGTGGCTCTTAAAGAGGGTTTTAAAGAAATTGCCACTGCATTTAAAATGATCGCCAAAGTTGAAGAAGAACACGAAAAACGGTACCGCAAGCTATACCAAAACATCATTGAACAAAAAGTTTTTCAACGCGAAGAAAAAGTTAAATGGGTATGCCGCAACTGTGGCTACGTTCACGAAGGTACCAAACCATTGGAAAACTGTCCTGCTTGCCAGCATCCAAAGTCGTACTTCGAACTGTACACCGAAAATTATTAAAATATGTCGTGGCACACACGAGTATTGAAGAGCCTTGGATGGACCATCGAAGGCTCTTTTCCGCATTACAACAAAATGGTCATCATTGCTGCACCCCATACCAGCGTATGGGACTTTGTCAACGGATGGCTGGCACTACGACACTTCGGACTCAAACCAAAGTTTATCATCAAAAAAGAATTCTTTTTTTTTCCTCTCGGATTCTTGTTACGCAAACTAGGTGGGATTCCTATTAAACGCGGAAATATACACAACAACATGGTCGATCAAATGGTCAATCTTTTCAATCATCAAACAACGTTTCATTTGGTCCTAACTCCAGAAGGTACACGTAAAAAAACTAAAAATTGGAAAAAAGGTTTTTATCTGATTGCTCAAAAAGCCAACGTCCCCATTATTATTACCAAACTCGATTATGGAAAAAAAATACTCGGACCCGTTAAAGAAATATCGCCACAATTGCCATATAATGAAATATTAAAACAACTTGCCGAAGCTTATTCCGGTGTAGAAGGCAAGAAACCAAACCATTTCGATTTACCCCGTTATGAGTGAACTTAACATTTGTGCTGTTCAACTGAATATAAAATGGGAGGATTATCACGAAAACCTTACCCGAGTAAAACATTTTATTAAAAAACATGCTTCTCATGCCAATCTCATCATCTTTCCTGAAATGTTTCTTACTGGCTTTTCCATGAACACCAGTATAGCCATAGAACAAAATCACGAATACGTACAACAAATTATCCAACTTTCTAAATTCTACAACATTTCTATTTGTGGCAGTCTGATGATTAAAGATAATAACGCTTTTTTCAATCGTTTTTTATACATCAAAGCCAATGGTGATCTTTATACATACGATAAACGCCATCTGTTTCGCATGGCAAACGAACACTTAACATATACAGCCGGTCGAAAAAGAATCAACTTCGAAGAACAATCGTTCAAAATATCACCATTTATTTGTTACGATTTGCGCTTTCCTGTTTGGATGAGAAATGAAAATAATAATTACGATGTTTGTATAGTAGTTGCTAATTGGCCACATGTACGTATCGATGCATGGCTTACATTACTTAAAGCTCGAGCCATTGAAAATCAAGCATACGTTGTTGGAGTAAACCGTGTGGGTATCGACAACAACCAAATAGCATACAGCGGTGGCACCACCATTTTCGACTTCGTAGGCAACATTGTAACACAAGCTAAAGATAACACCGAAGAGTGCATTTGTGCTACCTTAAAACTCAATGATTTGAAACAATTTCGTAAGTCATTTCCGGCATACACCGATGCCGACACCTTTAATATCGTACTTTAAAATGGCTCTTATAGGAATTATGTCTGATACACATGGCTATTTGGGCGATTATGTTTTTCGCTACTTCGACGATTGCGACGAAATATGGCATGCCGGAGATATAGGAAGTGCCGAAGTTTACGATCGCCTAATCCAATTCAAACCATTGCGTGCTGTTTTTGGCAACATCGACGGTATGCCATTAAAAAAAATGCTACCAGAAACAAACATTTTTCAGTTTTCGGGACTGAATATTATGATTAAGCACATTGTTGGATATCCGGGTAAATACGATAAAAGTGTCCATTCGCTTTTTACAAAAAACTCATTCAATATTGTTGTGGCTGGTCATTCGCACATATTGCGTATGATGTTCGACAAAAGCCATAATTTTTTGTTTATCAACCCGGGTGCTGCAGGACTATACGGCTTACACCAAAAAATAACGCTGGTAAAACTCGAAATAACCGACGGAAAAATTAAGGAAGCAAACATTTGGGAAAAAGAACGATAAATTTATTTCACGATGAATTTTTTTTAACGTAATTTAGCAAATTATTTCGACATTAGTATGTGGAATTGGATTGCTTCCATCATCTTACGCAAAAAATGGTATGTACTATCTACCGTTGCCATATTCACGGTTATTATGCTCTATTTTGCCCGCAACGTACAAATGTCGTACGAACTAGCCCAAATGCTTCCCAAAAGCGATACTACGTTTAAGGAATATCTGTATTTCAAAGATTTGTTTGGCGAAGATGGCAGCGTAATGATAGTGGGAGTAACCGACTCCAATTTTTTTACACTCGAACACTTTAGTGAATGGTTTGACCTAAATCAGAACATCAAAAAAATTCATGGTATAGAAGAAGTCGTATCGCCTGTTAGAATCATTCATTTAATTAAAAACGATTCTTTAAAAAAATTCTCCTTCGAAAAAGTAGTTCCCAGAAAACCAACCACACAATACGAAGTAGATAGCCTACGCAATGTTCTTAATAAATTGTTGTTTTACAAAGGCTTTCTTTACGATACCGACAAGCATTTTTATGCTATGGCTATCACTATAAACAAAAACCGACTCAGCGATAAAAGCCGAATACAGCTTATCGATTCTATTCATTGCAATATTATGGATTATGCCAATAAATTTAATATTCCGGTGCATATTTCAGGACTTCCGTATATTCGTATACAAACTACTGAAAAAGTCAAAAGCGAACTTTATTTATTTATCATACTTTCCATAATTGTTTCGATCGTTGTGCTTATAGGACTGTTTCGCTCACTTAGGGCTGTTTTTGCTTCATTGCTGGTAGTTGGCATTAGTGTCGTATTTACACTTGGCCTCATGGGTATTTTAAATTTCAAAATTTCCATTTTAACAGGCATTGTCCCTTCTTTGTTAATTATTATTGGAATTGAAAACTGTATATTTTTGCTAAACCGATACTTAAGCGAATATTCGTCACATCAAAACAAAGTAAAAGCTCTTTCCCGTATCATTCAACGTATTGGAACAGCTACGTTTCTAACTAACCTTACAACGGCCGTGGGATTTGCTACGTTTATTCTCTCGCCTACGTCCATTCTGAAAGAGTTTGGGATTATTGCTTCGCTTAACATTATGATCGAGTTTCTTTTATCACTTACCTTAATACCCATCATTTTAAGCTTTTTACCCACCCCAAAAGAACGACACATTAAACATCTTCAAAGTAGAAAAAGTCAGTTTATACTTACGTTTATCGAAAAAATTATCGTAAAATACAAAAAAATTGTCTTATCGGGTTTTGTTATTATTATAGTTTTAAGCTTATGGGGCATGACACGTATGGAAACATCAGGCAAAATGGTAGACGATCTGAAAAACTCTGATCCCACATTTCAGGATCTCAAATACTTCGAGCAAAACATTGGCGGTATCATGCCTTTCGAAATCATTATCAATACACAAAAACGAAATGGTGTGATGCAAATCAAAAACATTGAAAAAATTAACAAATTGCAACATCATCTTCTCCAACAATATACATATTTTTCTAAACCTTTATCAATTGTTGAACTCGTAAAATTTGCCAAACAGGCTTACTACAACGGAAACGAGGAAAAATATACATTGCCTAAAAAAGAAGAAGTTGGCTTTATTTTATCTTACCTCCCTACAAAAAATGTTGTTGGCGATTCCGTATCTCAAAACAATCCATTACATGCTTTTATCGATAGCTCAAAACAGATAACACGCATTAGTTTACAAATGGCAGATATCGGACTCAAAGAAATGAAGAAACTAAAAAACGAACTAAAACCAGTTATCGATTCCATCTTCCCACCCGATAAATATAACGTTATAGTAACAGGCAACAGCGTCGTTTATACCAAAGGCACAGAATATTTAATCTTTAATTTATTACAAAGTGTACTGCTGGCAATTCTGGTTATTAGTCTTATTATGGGCTTACTTTTTACATCTCTTCGTATGATCTTAATTGCCATTTTACCGAACTTAATACCCTTGTTGGCAGTTGCAGGACTTATGGGCTTCTTCCAAATAAATGTTAAGCCTTCTACCATCATCGTATTCAGTATCGCTTTGGGTATTGCTGTCGATAACGCTATCCACTTCCTTACCCGCTATCGTTTCGAATTGCGTCACAACAATTACGATGTACAATGTGCTGTTATTAAAGCACTGCACGGAAATGGTATAAGTATGCTTTCGTCTCTTTTGGTTCTGGTACTCGGTTTTTCAATTTTTGCTTTTTCCGATTTTGGCGGTACACAAGCCATGGGCATACTGGTTACCCTAACACTGGTTTTCTCATTACTTAGTAACATCATCCTGATGCCCATGCTAATCCATACCTTTGCTAAATCGCTGTCGAAGAAAACGATAGACAAGCCTATGCTCGAAATTTTTGACGAACCATCGGACGAATCCGATAAAATTGAAGAAAAAGTTGATACTATATGAACATTCTTGTAACTGGTGCTGCCGGATTTATTGGTAGTCGCTTATGCGAAAAACTCCTCGAACACCCGCATATTAAAATTGTAGCAGTTGATAATCTTTCTACTGGACATCCACAAAAACTGCCCCTTGCACACCCCAACTTACACTTCATCAAAGCCGATGTAAACATGCGCACCGAAATTGCCGAAATCATGATGTCGTGGAGATTCGACTATGTTTTTCATTATGCCGCAGTAGTTGGTGTTAAACGCACACTCGAACATCCAATACAGGTATTAAAAGACATTGAAGGCATAAAAAACATTCTCGAACTTAGCAAAAATACTGGCGTTAAAAGAGTATTTTACAGTTCATCGTCCGAAATATATGGCGAACCCGTCGAATATCCACAAAACGAAGAAACAACACCGCTCAATTCGCGATTACCGTATGCCATTGTAAAGAATGTAGGCGAGGCGTTTCTTCGCTCATATCACAAAGAGTACAACCTCAATTATACCATATTTCGATTTTTTAATACATACGGACCTAAACAAAGTCAACATTTCGTGATTTCGCGTTTCATTAAACAGGCATTAACCAACAGCGACATTACCATTTTTGGCGATGGACTTCAAACTCGTACCTTTTGCTACATCGACGATAATGTAGATGCTACCATGGAAGCTTTTTTAAATAATAAATATGTCAACGACGTAGTAAATATAGGCAACGATAAAGAGATACATATTATTGATTTAGCCAGGTTGATTTTACAACTTACCGGTTCAAGCTCTAAGATAGTACACCTACCACCATTAAAAGAAGGCGATATGCGTGGCAGACGACCCGATATTCAAAAAATGAAACAACTTATCAACAGACCACTTGTTGATCTCGAAGAAGGTATCAATAAAATATTAGCAGAAGGACTTTTTGAACTTAAATATTTATCTGAAAATGAAACCAATTGAAGAATTACAAAAACTCGTTAATACAGAACTTTCTAAAATATCGTATCCTCAACATCCCAAAAACCTCTATATGCCTATACAATACATACTCGAAGGAAACGGTAAGCGATTGCGTCCATTACTGTTATTGCTAACCCACCAATTATATAACGATAATCTATTACTTGCTATTGAACCAGCATTGGGCATCGAAATGTTTCACAATTTTACACTGGTACACGACGATATTATGGACAAATCGGATATGCGCCGAAATAAAGCTACCATACACAAAAAATGGAACGAAAATGTAGCCATTCTTTCCGGTGATGCCATGATGATTCTTTCGATACGATTCTTCTTACACTTACCTGCACATATTCAATCAAAAGCCATTGATTTATTTACAAAAACAGCTATCGAAGTATGCGAAGGACAGCAGTACGACATAGATTTCGAAAAGCACACAACGGTGAGCAAAACAGAGTATATGACCATGATACGACTCAAAACAGCTGTACTTATTGCCTGCTCACTTAGCATGGGAGCACTCATTGCACAAGCACATCCATACGATATAGAACTACTATACGAAGCCGGAATAGAATTGGGACTCGCATTTCAACTACAAGACGACCTGCTCGACATATTCGGACAACAAGAACTATTAGGAAAAACCATCGGCAACGACATTATTAATCGAAAAAAAACATATTTGTACATTCTTGCTTACGAATTGGCAAACGCCGAACAAAAGAAACAGCTCGATTATTGGTTCAATCAGGTCAATGTCTCAAATAATACCAGAATACAAGAAGTAAAAAAAATCTATACCCAACTAAACATCGAACAACATACCAACCAACAAATACAGTTTTACATCCATAATTGTTTAAACAAAATTGATAGCCTGAACGTACCTTACAATCCTAAACTTATATTAAAAGATTTTATTTTTCAATTAATTGCTCGTAAAAAATAATTTTTAAAACTGACTTTTGTCATTGTTTGTTGATTTAAGTATGTTTATATTTGCGTATTCTAATACTTAAATTCTTATTTATGAAACGAAAAATCATAACTATAAACGAAGAACTATGCACGGGTTGTGGAATATGTGCCGATGCATGTCATGAAGGTGCTATCCAAATTATTGACGGAAAAGCAAGACTTATCAGTGAGCTTTTATGCGATGGGCTGGCAGCTTGCGTTGGAACCTGTCCCGAAGGGGCAATAACCATTGAAGAAAAAGAAGCTGAACCTTATGACGAAATAAAAGTCATGAAATTTTTAATCCAAAAAGGTGAAAATTCTGTAAAAGCACATTTAAAACACTTAAAAGAACATCAACAAACAGAATGGCTTAAGCAGGGGGTAAGTTATTTAATGGAACAAAAAGAGAATATCCCCTTCGATGTAGAAAAAATTATCCACGAAGTACATCATAGCTCAACCCAACACCATGTTGGTTGTTTGGGATCGAAACCCATAACATTTAATTCTTCTTTAAACACAACGGTAGAAGAAAATAAATCAGAGCTAAGTCATTGGCCTATTCAAATGCACTTAATTAGCCCTTATGCCCCATATTTTCAAAATGCCGATATTGTCATGGCTGCCGATTGTGTGGCCTATGCCTTAGGCTCTTTTCATTCTAAATATCTTAAAAATAAAAAACTTATTATAGCATGCCCTAAATTAGATCAACATCAAGAAATATATCTTGAAAAACTTATTACCCTCATAAACGAAGCTCACATTAATACCTTAACGATAATGATAATGGAAGTTCCTTGTTGCAGAGGGCTTTTACATCTGGCTCAACAAGCTGTTGAAAAGACAACAAATAAAATTCCTTTAAAACTCATCGTGGTTGGTATTCAAGGACAAATATTAAAAGAACAATGGATATAATGTTTAACTTAAAATTTTAAAACTATGAGTATGTTTTGTTTTCAATGTCAGGAAGCAGCTAAAGGTACAGGCTGTACTTTAAACGGTGTTTGCGGAAAAAAAGAAGAGCTGGCAAACGAAATGGATGCCTTATCATATACCTGCAAAGGCTTATCGTTTTATGCCTATCATCTAAAAAAACATGGAGTTGACACTAGCGAATTTGATAAGTACGTAATGAACTCATTATTTAAAACCATTACCAATGTCAATTTCGACAAAAAGGCTATTATGCAATCCATTCACGAAGGACTGGCTTTGAAAAGAAAAGCTCGTACGCTTATTTCAAAAAATGCCATTCAACTTGACGAAAACACCATTCCCGAATGTGCCAAATGGGAAGCATTTACCGACATAGAAATAGAGCGAAAAGCTGCTCATGTTGGAGTATTATCCGAACCAAACGAAGACATCCGTTCATTAAAAGAACTGCTTTTATACGGAGTAAAAGGTATGGCTGCTTATACCGAGCATGCTTACAATCTAGGACATATCAACAACAACATTTTCGAATTTATGCACAAAGCACTATTGTCAACGTTAAAAGAAGATATTACTATTAATGAACTTTTCGATTTAGTTATGGAATGCGGTAAATACGGCGTAGAAGCAATGGCACTGCTCGACAAAGCCCATACATCTCGCTATGGAAATCCAGAAATTACAAAAGTTAACATAGGTGTAAGAAACAATCCAGGAATACTTATCTCTGGACACGACTTACGCGATCTGGAAGATTTACTCGAACAAACCGAAGGAACAGGTGTAGATGTTTATACTCATAGCGAAATGTTGCCCGCACACTATTATCCTGCATTTAAAAAATATAAGCATTTTGCAGGTAACTACGGAAGTTCGTGGTGGCATCAACGCGATGATTTTGAGAAATTTAATGGTCCTATTCTTTTTACTACCAATTGCATAGTACCACCTCTGCCCAATGCTCCCTATAAAGATAAAATATACACTACCGGGCAGGCCGGATTAGAAGGAGCTATTCATATTCCTGATAGAACCGATAATGGAAAAAAAGATTTTTCGGTTATCATCGAACATGCTAAGCGTTGTGCCGCTCCTACCCCCATTGAGGAAGGAGAAATTATTGGTGGTTTTGCTCATGAACAAGTACTTGCCCTTGCCGATAAAGTAATCGATGCGGTTAAGTCGGGTGCTATCAGAAAATTTGTTGTAATGGCAGGTTGTGATGGACGATTAAAAGAACGTGAGTATTATTCCGAATTTGCTAAAAAACTGCCTCACGATACTGTAATATTAACTGCCGGATGTGCTAAATATCGTTACAACAAACTTCCTCTTGGCGATATTAACGGTATTCCCCGAGTATTAGATGCCGGACAATGCAACGATTCGTATTCGTTGGCTGTAATAGCTCTTAAACTCAAAGAAGCATTCGGTCTGGAAGATATTAACCAATTACCAATTGTTTACAACATTGCCTGGTACGAACAAAAAGCAGTCATTGTATTGTTGGCTCTGCTTTATCTAGGAGTTAAAAATATTCACTTAGGACCCACATTGCCTGCATTCCTATCGCCCAATGTAGCCAACATATTGGTTGAAAAGTTTGGTATCGGCGGTATTAGTACTGTAGAAAACGATATCAAGCAAATGATTAATTAACTCAGAAAAGGGGTATCGATGATACCCCCTTTTTTTTTAACACATGATGATACATTTATCAAAAAAAAACTATGATCGTCTGAATGTAGCTTTCGAAGCATATCGATTGTTTTCGGACAATCGTTTAGAAATAGTTCTGTTTTACCTAAACCATGAGGAACAGATTGAATTGCATAGCATGCCTGTAAAAGTAGTTTTTTATGTACTTGAAGGTAAGGGAGTATTTTTGCACCAGAACGATGAATTCCCTGTACAAAAGGGCGATATTTTAGTGGTCGAACCAAACACTCTAAGGGGGTGGAAATGTTTATCAAAACATAACATCACAGTCGTAGCTATAAAACAACTTTAGCACTTTATTTTTTTTGTGTTTGTTTCATTTTATCCCAATTTTTGCAATAGAAAATATACTATTGCACAGGTTGTATAAGTTCTAAAATATTTTGCCAGTTGAAAAAAAAATTGTACGTTTGTATGGATGAAATACTATTTATCATTCACTTTGGTATTTTTTTACATTAGTGCCATAGCACAGGATATTCATTTTTCTCAATACATTTATTCGCCTCTTACCTTAAACCCTGCTAATACGGGCAACATTGATGCCGACTGGCGTTTTGTAAACAACTACCGAAATCAATGGAAATCGCTTTCTATACCTTATCGTACTATTGGAGTTTCGTATGAACACCAATGGTACATCTATTCAGAACAATTCAGTTATGGAATCAACATTATAAACGATAAGTCTGGACCAATTGGTTTAACCGTCAATAAGTTATTTTTAACTCTTGCCTACCATAAAAAAATTGGGCTAAGCAATTGGCATACAGGCATACAAGGTGGTATGATTTTTAAAAACTATTCATTAAACGATATTACCTTCCCCAGTCAATTCGACATGACTACTGGGTATTTCAATTCGCAACTCAACAATAATGAAAGTAACTTCAATCAACATGTGAATTATCCCGACATTAACGCTGGCGTAGCGTGGGATAAACCAATGCGTTTTTTTCACCCCGAAATGGGACTTTCAGTTTTTCACTTAATTATGCCCAAAGAAAGCTTCATCGATAACAATCATCACTTAGCCATTCGTTATGCCATATATGGTGGGCTTTACATGCCCATTCAGCAATTTTATGTAAAACCCCAGATCTTTCAGATGCGACAACGAAAAGCTACCGACTTTATTATGGGAGGTGAGGCTGGATATAACTTTCCAAACAAACAAGCATTTATACGCAGAGTGTTTGCCGGCATGTTTTTCCGAAATGATTTTGCAACTGCTTTCGATGCATATATCATCATGATAGGTTTACAGATAAAGCAATGGCAGGTAGGATTTAGCTACGATATTAACACCAGTTCACTTGCCCAGGCTACTAACCATCGTGGCGCATTCGAAGTTTCGGTTATTTATACATCTAAAAGTACCATACCTAAAAAAATCACTATCCCATGCGATCGTATGTAATTTTATTATTACTCATGTTGGCTGCTAAAACATTTGCACAGCCATCAGAAACAATGAAATATCTAAATCCCTGGCAAGTTAAAAGTTTTGCTAAAAATTCAGAAAAAATTGGTGATATTTATTCGTCAATCGAATACTACGAAGCCTTTTTACAAAAAAACCCAAACAACCTATCCATTAAATTTAAATTGGCACAACTTTATCACCAAACACGGAATTATCCTGTTGCTCAGCAATACTACCACGAAGTATTCGAAGCCGACAAAGAGTCCTATGTAGAGGCACTATTTTATCGCGGACTAATGAAAAAAATGCAAGGCAATTACAAAAACGCGATAGAAGACTTTAACTTATTTGCTAAAATGATAAAAGGCAGTAAGCTTCAAGAAGAATTCAAAAAACGTATAAAAAACGAAATTGACGGATGCAACCTTGCACTTAAACTTATAGAAAAGCCCTTAGATGTTTTTATTCTCCACCTCGACACCAGTATCAATAAAGCACATGCCGAAGCCTCGCCCATGCCGGTCAGCGGAAATACAATTTGGTACTCATCATTAAAAGCCGATAAAGTATTTTATATCGATGTAAACAACGACAGTATTTATCCGAATCGACAACTCTATGTAGCACAAAAAAAAGGGGAAAAATGGTACAGCGAAGGACTATTAGAAGGACCTTTTAATCAGCCCAACGTTAATGTAATCAATCCGGCCTTAAACCCGGCAGGCAACCGACTTTACTTTACCCGTTGCCAGCGAAACTGGAAAAACAATATGGTTTGTGCCATTTATTTAAGCGAAAAAATTGAGGGACAGTGGTCCGAACCTGTTAAGCTTGGAAGGAACATCAACGATCCTCGATATACATCTACACAACCAACAGTAGGCATTGATTCAAAAACACAAAACGAAGTACTGTATTTTGTTAGCGATCGCGAAGGCGGCAAAGGAGGACTTGATATTTGGTATTCGATATACAATGCTAAAAAGAATGAATTTAAGCCACCTAAAAATGCTGGCAGCAAAATCAATACCTCTGGCAACGAGGTAACACCCTTCTACGATATTGAAACCCACACCCTATACTTCAGCTCCGATGGCTGGCCTTCTATGGGAGGTTTAGATATTTTTAAAGCACAAGGCGAATTGACACAATTTAGCACACCCGAAAACATTGGCTTCCCAATCAACTCCTCTGCCGACGACTTATATTGCGTGGTTTCTAAAACCCGCGAAGGCGGCTTTTTTGTTTCAAACCGAAAAGGGATTGTTCCCCTACTACACGAAACCTGTTGTGACGATATTTTCGAATATCGATGGGCAAACTATATTCACATTGTTCTTACCGGAAAAATTTACGCAATAAAAGATAGCACTTTATACGAGCAACTTGAACAGCAAATTGTTGATAAAAATTTCATTGAAGAACTTGACGAAGAAACAGACAAAGTAAACCCCTTACCCAATAAAAAAATAGATTTATATGTGGTACAAGGCAATGAACGTATATACATACAATCGGTATACAGCAACAATAAAGGTGAATTCGCCTTCAACCTTGAGCCTAAAAAAGATTACAAAGTTGTTATCGACAACTATGGTTTTTTCAATAAAGAACTAAGTGTTTCTACACAGCACATAACTCAATCGGACACTTTACGAGCCGATGCTATTTATATTAATGTTTTACCGCTTGAGCCTATTGTAATCAAAAACATTTATTACGAATATGGCAAATGGAATTTGACCGACTCGTCGAAAGCGATACTCGACCAAACAATATATAAACTGATGGTTGAAAACCCACGAATTATCGTAGAAATAGCTTCGCACACCGACAGTGTAAGTTCCGAAGAATATAATCTTAAATTGTCGCAAAAACGTGCCGAAAGCGTTGTTAAATATTTAATCAGCAAAGGTATTGAAAAAGACCGTTTAGTTGCCAGGGGTTACGGCGAATCGAAACCCATAGCCCCTAACACCAACCCCGATGGCACTGATAATCCCGAAGGCAGACAAAAAAACCGCCGCACCGAGTTTAGAATAATCGGATCGCTCGATCAATATCCTAAAATTATTTATGAAGAATAACTCTACAAACATTTGTATTCTTTATATTTAACTCATTTGCATGCAATAACAAGATGTTTTACTTTTTTTAGTTTTAAAATTAAAAAAAGGTTGTTATAGAAGTACTTTTCTCAAAAAAATTCTTTGCAAACTCCACATCCTTTACTATCCACTTTTTCAGTTCATCTAGTGATTCAAATCGTTCATCATCGCGAATACGGTATAAAAGAAAAACCGTAAGATTTTTTTCGTACAAATTGCCTTCGAACTCTATAATATGTACCTCTATGCTCAATGGATGCTCTGGTATATTTAAGGTTGGACGATAACCAATATTCAAAACTCCTTTATACCAACCGTTGCCTATTTTTACCTTAACCACATATACACCTGTTTTGGGAATCAATTTTTTGTGATTTTCGACGAGCAGGTTGGCAGTTGGAAAACCCAACGAACGACCAATTTTCAATCCTTTTACTACTTTGCCCGACAACATAAAAGGATAACCCAACATTTCGTTGGCATATCCAATATTTCCCTCCTCAAGAGCATGTCTAATTTTTGTTGAACTAATAGTAAGTTCACCATGAAAAACAGGCTCCATACGATACAAATTAAACTCATACTTATCAGACATAGATTTCAGTACTTCGTACGAACCCTGTCTATCTTTACCAAGCTGGTGATCGTAACCTATAACCAGATGTTTGAGTTTAAACTTTTTTATCAGTTCTTGTTCTAAAAACTCCTGTGCTGTTTTTTGCGAAAATTCACGAGTAAAATGCTTTAGATAAACATATTCGACACCAAATTTTTCAAAAAGCCACAATTTTTCTTCAATGGTTGTAATAAGTTTAAAATTATCGTAGCCTAAAACTTCACGTGGATGTGGTTCAAATGTGTAAACAATCCACTGACAATCGTGATTCTTAGCTATTTCTTTACACCAATCGAGCAAATGCTGATGCCCTCTGTGTAAACCATCAAAAGTTCCAATAGTAACTACCGAACACTTTACATAGTCAATATCTTCTTCACGATACAATATCACGTTAAAAATCTTTAAAGCCACAAAGTTAGCACTTTAACTTTATATTACAGCTGCAATTTTTAATATAACTTTGTTTCACAGAAAATAAACTATGAAAAAACTTGCCTTTCAAATAATTAGCCTTGCATTAATTGTAATGGCATGTAGTTCATCGCACGAAGGCTTTATTATTAAAGGTATTGTAAAAGGGGGCAAGGGCAAAAATATTTATATCTTTTACGAAAATAAAACCGATTCCGTCATCATCAACTCAAACAACGAATTTATGTTTAAAGGAACTTTACGCGAGCCCAATTTCTGCAACATTTATTTAGATCGCACCAATCCCATTTTGTTATTTATCGACTCCATTAACAACATTACCATCGAGATAGAAACCGATGCAGAAAACTTTGCTCAAAACTATACCGTAAAAGGCTCCGAAACCTCTGCACATATTAAAGAGCTTCATTCGAGGCTTTCCGAAACATTTCAAAACATCAGAAACTTATACAAAAATACCGTTGCCGTTTCAGACTCAGCAAGCAGAGATTCGCTGCACACTTATTTTGTACAAAAAAGCAACGAAATGGTTAATTTACATAAGCAATATATTGTAAACTTTATTCATCAAAATCCAAAGTCGTTTGCTATTTTACCAGCTATATACCAGGCATTCGATAGCCGCAATCCTGTTTTTCGTTACGAAGTAGATGCTCCATTATATCATTTAGTTGATTCTTTATTTATGGCAAATTATCCGAACTCAATGCATACTAAAGAATTTCATGCTCAAATACTTCAATATAAACAAATGTTTCAGTATCAACAACCACCAACGCCATTTTTTGCACAAAACTCCGAAGCCCCAGATTTCAGTATTCAAACCAGAGAAGGTAAAATATTTAGATTGTCATCATTACGTGGCAAATATGTTTTATTAGATTTCTGGGCCTCGTGGTGCAAACCCTGCCGTGTTGAAAATCCTTTTCTTGCCGAAGCATACAAAAAATTTAAAAAATATCCCATTCAATTTGTTCAAATATCACTCGACAACAGCAAAGAACAATGGTTGAAAGCCATCGACGCCGACCATATTGGCGAATGGGTACATGCCAGCAACCTTAAATATTGGGATTGCGAAGTTGCTAAACTATATGGCGTACAAGCCATTCCAGCAAATTTCCTAATTGACCCACAAGGTAAGATTATTGCACAAAATTTGCGTAGCGACCAATTAATAACTACCTTAGCCGAAATTTTTGCCTCAAAAGGTAGTCGTAAGTGAAAAATATAATACCAATTGCTTTATTTCAGTTTTTACTTTCTTTTTGCGGCATAACACAGACATATTTTCAACAACATTTGCATTACCAAATTCATGTTAAGCTCGATACTTTCAATCATTCGCTTAAAGGGCATATTAGCATTCGATATACCAATCATTCACCCGACACGCTTCGCTACCTTTATTTTTTGCTCCATCCCAACAGTACAAGCCATATTACAAAAACGGCACTTGCCAAACAATTACTGCAATCAAACAATTGGAGTTTGTTTTTTTCAGAACCATCGCAACGAGGTTTTATAGACAGCTTAGCATTTAATGTTGATAATGAACCCGCAAACTACCAATTACTACCCGACACACCAGATGTTGCCATTTTGTATCTAAAAAAACCACTTATACCTCATCAAACGATACATATCGAAACACCGTTTTATGTTAAAATACCTTTAATCAATCTAACCCGCATGGGATATAAAAACCAAGTGTATGCCATTACACAATGGTATCCCAAGCCAGCCGTTTACGATAAAGACGGCTGGCATCCTATACCTTACCTCGAAATGGGCGAATTTTATGGTGAATTTGCCCGATACATAGTACATATAGAAGTGCCAGAGCATTTTACTGTTGCAGCAACTGGCAATTTGATCAATGAAGACGAAAAAAAACGCATCGAACAACTAACAAAACAAAAAAATATTTCTCTCCAAACATCAAAAAACAAATACAAAACACTAACCTTTGTTCAAGATTCAGTACACGATTTTGCATGGTTTGCCAGTCCTAATTTTTTAGTTAATAAAGATAGCGTAAGTATTAATGGCAAAACCGTTTATTGTTGGGCATACTTTACCCCCGAATCGCAATATCTTTGGTCAGAGGCAGCTCAATATGTAGCTCAATCGGTGAGATACTACTCCGACGAAGTAGGACCATATCCCTACCAGCATTGCACCGCCGTAGAAACTCCCGGTCTCATCAGTGGAGGAATGGAATATCCAACCATAACTAATATTGGAAAATATGAAGATAAAGAAAGTTTGTTTTTTGTTATTCTGCACGAAGTGGGACACAACTGGTTTTACGGCATATTAGCCAGCAACGAACGCAAATACCCCTGGATAGACGAAGGAATCAACTCCTATTACGATAATTATGGAAAATATAGAACATCGCAACCCACCAGGAACGACTGGAAAACATTGTTTAACATACTAAACTTCGAAAATTCACCCAGCCAACCTTTATTCGACATACTCTATTCAATTGGATACCTACAGCCCATGGGCTTGCACACCAACAAGTATGACCAAATAAACTATTATCTCCATGCATACATTAATGGCGAAACTGCATGGTATCTGCTCAGGCAACAATTAGGCGACGAAACCTATCGATTATTCATACAATCGTTTTTTCGTGAATATCAATTTAAACATATCTATCCCGAAAATTTTAAAAACCATCTAACATCGTATAGCACAAAAAATACCGACTGGTTTTTCAAACACTATCTTTATTCTACCAAACGTAGCGATTACAAAGTAAA
>CALGPK010000053.1 GCA_937960415.1 uncultured Bacteroidales bacterium
TAAAGTTAGTTCATAGGAAATTTTTTTTTAAAACTTTCCCAAACTTTTCTAGTTTTATATTCGAATAACTGTTTGCCTCTGAAAATTTAATTTTCAATAGCAGTAATGAGTCGGTATTTGAATTTTTTATATTTCATTTTAGGGAGGTTAGCCTTACCGGAATGTAGTGTAATTCATTAGCCCAGTACATTTGGTTCAATTCGATGGTGCATATGTGTATGTGTTCCTTTAAATTCGGGAACTTTCGACATGTTGCCAAAGCAAAAAGGCTCGAAAGTAGTGAGTGCTGTTTCATTGATACCTGCATGTATATTATCTTGAATTACTTTTTTTTGCTTCATTACGTCGGGCGGACGTACGTATCCATAATGATAAACATAAGCAGGTAGTTCAATGATATTGAGTTTTTCATTATTGGCTTTTCGAAACGTATTGGCACCGTTGTACGGATAGATTTCAGAATGATTTCAAATAATACGTATTTCGCGTTTTTAAATCATCCATGAAAAGGTAAGTAATGGTTGTAGCTGCCAAAGAAGTAATAATATGGTAAGTTGAAGTCCTCGATTTTATTGTTGTTCAAATAATATTGGCAAGCTTATTGTATAATGTAGGTAGGTTATTATCGTGTATTACTTTGTAGGCTTTGAGGTAAAGAAACCAATCGCCCAAGCATTGTTTTAAGGCAACATTGGTTTCGTGAGCAAAAACACGCCTATCTTAAAACAACTCTTGTTTCCAACACACGATAAATAATTTTTATTTTTGATAAACCAATAGATAAAATTTCTTCGGGCGTGATCGTCGTCGTCTACTTTTCCAAGTGCAACGATGTATTCATCTACGATAGGCAAAATAAATTTCAATTGATTCGCATTTTGAGAATAATAATTTTTGAGCATTTCTAACAAAAGTAAATTCACTAATCTTCATTCTTTTTTCTTAGTTTTAGTACTCTCCAAAAATTACTTGACAAAATTTTTCGTAGCCAGTCGAAGTGTAGTGCAATATACATAACAATAGTTGTTAACCAAATGAAGATGGTATTAAACCAGAACGTGTCTATTTTAATGCTGGCTATTTGTTTATATGGTGCATAAAAGTGTGCTCTGCCATATTTTGAATCGGGATCTTTAAAAATAGGCTTTGTGAGCTGTATCAATCTGTTATCATCTTCGGCTATGGTTTGGAATGTATTTTTGTTGGTTACCAAATCGGCTAGCGAAATGTTATAGTTGTCTTCTTTGAGTTTTAGAATTTCTTCTTTGCTATATTTTTGCTGAAGTTCATTTAATATCTTATCGCCTTGTGCCGATGCTTTGTTATATTGTTTTACGAAAAATTTTCTTTTTTCATCTAAGTAGTTTCTAATTTCATCGAGCAGTTCTTTATTAATCTTGTTGGTTAAAAGTTCTTCTGAATAAAAGAATGTTTTTTTCGCAAAAAGATTTTCTATATTAGATATTTCGTTGTACAATATTTTTATATTTTTTTTAATAGCGTTCTCCTGATTTGGATTTTCTAACATACGTTCGACGGCGTCAATACGATTCATCAGTTCCGGGATAAGATAATTGAACCGGAATTCGTAAAAACTTTTTTTATAGTCGATTTCGTAAAAATACTTTTCCCATTTGTTTTTTTTGAATTGTGTTACGGCAAGGGCTTCAAATGCCCATCTCGAGGTCATCAGATCGCCGGCAATGGGGACGAACCGAACATTGGCCACCGATTTGTGCAGTTTGTCGAATTTAACAATTACACCACTCAAAAGTAACTGCGGTACCAAAATAAAAGGAATAAGAATATAAATGGTAACCACTGAATTTAGTGCCGATGAGATGTTCAAACCTAGCATGTTGGCAAAACAAGCCGTTGTAAACAAAATCCAATAATATTCGGCAGTTAGTCCTTTTATGCCTAAGATGGCGTTTCCTATAAGCACAAAACTAATCATCTGAATGGATGAAAGAATAAACATGATGACCACTTTGGAGTTGATGTAGCTAAAACGGCTTAAATTGAGAAACTTTTCGCGTTGTAGTATTTTACGGTCGCGGATGATTTCTTCGGCACTAACGGTAAGTCCTAAAAACAAAGCTACTACGATAGCCATAAAGAGGTAGGCAAATAAATTTTCGTTTTCGCTGAATATGTAATGGTTGCCGGCAACATATTTTGTAAAATAACCTAAAATAATCGCCAATGCAGGAGCTTCAAGAAAATTGAGTAGAACGTATTGTTTGTTCGTTAATTTAGAAAGAACATCGCGTATAAAGAATATTTTGAACTGTTTCCATCGCGATGGTGGATCGAAATGGTTAGCAGGTAAATTTTTTTCGTATGGTTTTTCTTTAAAGTTAATATCTATGTTTTCTTTGTAATATTTAAACCACTCTTGTGGGGTAAATTTTCGGTTGCGAGTTAACTTGCCGTATTCGTCCACAACCTTGGTTTCTACAATTTGGAGTACTTGTTCGGGGTTGACATTTCCGCAACAGCGGCATTCGCTTTCGTCGGCATTAACATGATTTATGGCTTTTTTGAAGTATATGAGTGATTCAACAGGATTGCCATAATATATAGGATAACCGCCTTTGTCGAGTATCAGGAGTTTATCAAATAATTTAAAAATATCGGACGAAGGTTGATGTATGTTAACGACGACAAGTTTGCCTTTGAGTGTAATTTCTTTTAAAAGGTCCATCACCATTTCGGAGTCCATTGACGATAAGCCCGAAGTAGGTTCATCAACAAAAAGAATATTGGGTTCGCGGATAAGCTCAAGAGCAATGTTTAATCTTTTGCGTTGTCCGCCGCTGATGAATTTGTTTAATGGTCCGCCGACTTTTAAATTTCGAATTTCATAAAGGTCGAGGTCAAGTAAAACTTTATTGGTTAGATCTGTTAGTTGTGCTTCGTTGAATTTGGCAAAGCATAGTTTGGCGTTGTAATAAAGATTTTGAAAAACCGTAAGTTCTTCAATAAGTAGGTCGTCCTGAGGCACAAAGCCTACAATTCCTTTTATTTTATCTTTTTCGGTATGTATATTAAAGCCATTGATAAGTACTTCGCCGCTAAGTGGCACAATGTTTCCATTAAGTATATTCAGTAGTGTTGATTTTCCGGCACCGCTACCACCCATAACACCTATCAACTGACCTGTTTCTTCGCAGATATTAAAATCGTGAAGCCCGTTGTCAGAATTTTTAAATTTGAAGGTTACATTTTTAGCGGTAAATGTAATTCTGTAAGTTTGCTTGGTGCTTAAAAAGGTTGCAACAATATCGCTGTAATAAATGGGTGGAAGTTTCGGACCACGCAGTGTTGAGCCTTTTACCAGTATATATATTCTTTTGGGGTATAACAACTGTCCGTTGAGATAAATAGTATCGTTGCCAATATAGCCAAAGGCATACATATTGGTGCTTTCGATGTGCAAAATAATTAGCTGTCCTTTTAAGTGTTCGTTGTAAATGTGCCTGGCTTCGGCTATAAGGTTCTCTTTTTCATCGGAAATGATAAGTAAATGTTGTTTGTATGGAATATTTTGAGGTTTATCGAGGATTAAGGCTTTGCAATTTTCGTATTCGTTGTTGGGGATATTAAAGGTTTCAGCTACCGTTTTTACAAATTCGAGTTCGTATTCGTTAGCCGAATTGTTGTAGTTAATAAATTCGAGTAGTTTAAGTAGTACCAATATTTTTTGTTCCTGACGCAGTTCGTCGTTAATTTTCGAACAAATAGCCAATACTTTAACACTATTGGCAGATAAGCGTTTTTTTCCTTTTTTACCTTGTTGTTCTTCTACGTATTGTAAAAAAAGTGATAAATATTGCTCAACGAGTTCCTGACTAAGCTGCTGTTTAAGATATGATGCAACGACTTCTCGCCCTTTTTCGCTTATTCCTGATTCGCTATCGTTATCAACATCAGCAATAATAGCGAAAAGTCGCATTAATGCCCTTAAAATGGTTTCGCTCATAGTTTTAAAAAAATGTTAACAAAGTAAAATTACAATAAGTTTATTACCCGAACAAAATTAATTAAAATTTCCATAGTCAATTTTAAAGAAAAAAGTCAAAATTTCTAAATATTGTTGCTAGTAAGTAATTGGCATTAAATTTGTTTAGTCATATTAACAAAAAAACATATTTATTCTGAAACATTCGTATTTTAATCACGTAATAACGTTTGTAAACCAAATCGATAAACTATGAGACAATTGAAAATAAGTAAGCAAGTAACCAATCGTGATAATGTTTCGCTGGATGTTTACTTGCACGAAATAGGTAAGCTTGATTTGTTGACGGTAGAAGAGGAGGTAGAGCTTGCGCGTAGAATACGCGAAGGCGACCGTGAAGCATTCGATAAGTTGATAAAGGCTAATTTGCGTTTTGTGGTTTCAGTAGCCAAGCAGTACCAAAACCAGGGGTTAAGTTTGCCCGATCTCATTAACGAAGGCAATCTTGGACTTATGCGTGCGGCTATGCGTTTTGACGAAACCCGTGGCTTCAAGTTTATCTCCTATGCGGTATGGTGGATAAGACAATCTATACTTCAGGCATTGGCCGAACAAGCACGTATTGTTCGATTACCATTGAATAAAGTAGGTTTGCAAAATAAGGTAATGAAAGCATTTATGCGTCTTGAACAGGAATTCGAACGCGAACCAAGTGCCGAAGAAATTGCTCAATATTTAGAGATGTCTGTTGACGATGTAAAGGCATATCTGAAAATTTCGAACAAACATGTTTCGATGGATGCTCCTATAAATACCGATGAAGAAACGACACTGCTCGATGTGTTAAACATCGAAACCAATGATGTCCCCGATAATTTTCTGATTACCGATTCGTTACGGAAAGAAATCAACCGAATTTTGAATACGTTATCCAATCGTGAAGCTGAAATTATTCGTATGTATTATGGCTTAGATGGTTATCATCAGCACTCGCTTGATGAAATTGGTGAAAAATTTGAACTTACACGTGAACGTGTTCGTCAAATAAAAGAAAAAGCTCTTCGACGCCTGAAGCATACATCGAAGAGCAAATTGCTAAAAAGTTATTTAGGTTAAGAAGCTTTGTAATTATAACCCATTTCGAAGGCTTGTAAGTTCTGATTTAATGCATCTTCTCCTTTATTTTTAAACATTTGACGAATAGCATTTTGTATTTCTTCTTTTTCAAAACCCAAATAAGGTGCCGATGCTCCTAAAACAATCATATTTACAACCTTGTCGTTACCTATTTCTTTAGCAATAGTATCGGCAGGGATAAGTACGTGTTTTTCTATTTTGGTTATTTCTTTGTATACACTGTCTAAATCGGGGTAATTGGGAATATTGATGAATGGTGCTTTGTTGGTAATGAGCCATCCTTGTGGATTGAGGTAAGGTAAGTAGCGAAGCGATTCCATAGGTTCGAGCGAAATAATAAGGTCGGCTTGTCCACATGGAATAAGGTCAGAATAAATGGGTTTGTCCGAAATGCGAAGGTTCGACATTACATCGCCGCCTCGCTGGCTCATACCATGAACCTCGCTTTGTTTTAAATACATGCCTCTGTTTAAAGCAGCTAAACCTATGATGGCTGCCATAGAAATAATGCCTTGTCCACCTACTCCGGCTAATATGATGTCTTTTTTCATCTTAATGCAGTTTAATGGTTAAACAGATTGTTTTTTAAATTTTTCGCGCATACGCTTGTTGAGAGTTACAATGCATTCGCGTTGTGGGATAATAACCGATACTCCGTTGTATTCAAGTTCTTCTTTTATGGCTTTTACATTTTCTTCATGGTTTTTTGGTAGAGGTTTCAGTACACGAATGTGTTCTTCGGGTACTCCAACACCTTTGCAAATATCAATCAAACGATTATATGCTGCCGAAGGCTGTCCACCGGTCATTGCAGTAGTAAAGTTGTCGAGTATAAATATCTTAACATTAGAATTATGAACAACACAATCTATAAGTCCGGTAATACCACTGTGTGTAAAGGTACTATCACCAATAACGGCAATAGCTGGTGTTAAACCAGCGTCGGCAGCACCTTTAGCCATAGTAATAGAGGCTCCCATATCGACACAAGTGTTGATAGATTCGAGTGGTGGTAGAGCTCCCAATGTGTAGCAACCAATATCGGAAAAGACTCTGCCTTTTGAGTAGTCTTTTAGGGCTTCGTTAAGAGCTAAATACGTATCGTTGTGTGGGCATCCTTTGCACAATGCAGGTGGGCGTGGAACTACCATGTTAGGAACAGGTAAGCCCATAGTAGCTGGCAAGCCAAGGGCTTTGGCAACAAGGGTTGGGTTAAGTTCCCCATCGCGTGGCAAAGTGCCGTCTAATCGACCGTGAACGGGTTTTACCAAATTCAAAAGTCCTTTGAGATGATTTTCAATAAGGGGATACCCATCTTCGAGTACCAAAATTTCGTTGCAGGAATCATATAATTTTTTTACCATGTTTTTGGGTATAGGATGCTGACCAATTTTGAGTACGGGGTAGGGGCAACCGTTGGGGTAATTTTCCATTAGGTAGTTATACGCTATACCGCATGTAATAATACCCAACGAATGATTGTTTCCTTCGATGTATTGGTTATATCCCGATATTTCGGATTCGTATTCCAATTTGTCTTGTAGTGAGAGAAGTTTTTTATAGTTACGACGTGCAATTACAGGCAATAGAACAAATTGGCGTAGATCCTGAGGCAATTTTAAATCATTTTGCTTACGTACTTCTGGTTTTCTTAGTACACCAGAGCGACTGTGTGCAAGGCGTGTGGTAATGCGTATCATGGTAGGTAGTCCATATTTTTCGGATAAGTCGAAAGCGTAATGTACCATGTCGTATGCTTCTTGTTGGTTGGCAGGTTCGAAAAAGGGTATCATGGCAAATTGTCCGTAAAAACGGCTGTCCTGTTCGTTTTGTGAAGAGTGCATGGATGGGTCGTCGGCTGCCACCACAATTAAACCTCCATTAGCACCGGTAATAGAGGCATTAATAAACCCGTCGGCAGCAACATTTAAACCAACATGCTTCATGGTTACCATGGCTCTTTTTCCTGCGTACGACATACCTAACGCAGCTTCCATAGCAGTTTTTTCGTTGGCACACCAACTGGTTATTACATTAAGTTCTTTGGCTTGTTTAGAAGCATGCACATATTCAGGGATTTCTGTCGATGGAGTACCAGGATAGGCGTATATTCCGGATAAACCTGCATCAATGGCTCCTTGTGCTATGGCTTCATCACCTAATAATAATAACTTGTTCATGATAAAGTCATTTAATTGTTTTTTCAAACATACACGTTTTTTTTATAGTTTCAAAAGATTTTCGTCAATAAAAAAGCTTTTTTAATAAAGGATGGTGGCAACTATTTTTCTACGTCCAGCGTTTTTTCGAAATTCACAAAGATAAATACCTTGCCATGTTCCGAGCATTAATTTGTGGTTGGCAATGGGAATAGTGAGCGAATGTCCCACGATGCTTGATTTGATATGGGCTGGCATATCGTCTAATCCTTCGAAAATATGCCTATACTCGCTATACGATTCGGGTACCATGCGTTTAAAAAAATTGTGCAAATCGCTGCGAACGGTGCTATCGGCATTTTCGTTAATAGTCAATCCGGCCGAAGTGTGCTGTATAAAAAGATGCAAAATACCTTGTTCGGGCAGCGGTAATAGTAATTTTTCAAGTTCTTCGGTTATAAGATGAAAACCTTCACTGTATGATTTTAACAATATTTGTTTTTGTATTACCATATTTTATTAGCAATTTTACTGTTTTAAAAGTCAAAAATACTACATCTTTTAATACCCGGATGAAGTTTTGTTTGGTATATATCAGTTTTATATTGCTTATTTTACATGTCAATGTTTTTTCACAAGACAAAAAAGTAGTGCAGGTAAAGGGCGTGGTTACCAATCAGCAAAATGAATTACTTCCATACGTTTTTGTTTACGATCAATTAGGACAAAAAGGTTATTTAAGTAACGAACAAGGAGAATTTAATATATTTGTTGAACGTGGTACAGAGTTGACTTTTAGTTATTTAGGCTATAAAAAGCAATCGTATTCTATTCCTTTGGTTGGAAATAGTTACATCTTTTTTTTGAAGATAAGACTTGTATCCGACACCATTTTGCTTAAAGAGATCACCATTTTTCCATGGAAGACTTATCAGCAATTTATACAGGCTGTTTTAAATACCGTTGTACCCGACGATGATGTTGCACGTGCCGAACGCAACTTTGAATTGTTAAAAACACAAATGTATCTAACCGAATTGGACGAACGATTTCAGTCGCCTTCGTTATCGTACAAAATTTCGATGAAACAAATGTCGTCAAATTTATACTGGAAGGGACAAACGCAGCCACTTCAGATTTTTAATATTATGGCGTGGCAGGAATTTGTAAGATATTTGCGTGAGGGTAAGTTTAAAAATACCGATAGCAGAAATTGAAGAAGATCGTACTTTGGATAGTTGAGTAGTAGTTATATCTTAGAATACAGGCACATTCTGATTGGTTTTTACTGTATCCTTCTTTATGTATGGTATATGAATGAGTTGACCGTTTTTGTATTCGGCTTTCATATCTATTTGTCCGTTTGGCTTCCACAATGTTAGCTCGCCATCGTATTGTCCGAATTTATATGATATTTGACTTTTGAGTTGTCCGTTTTCGTACCATGTTTTTGAAATACCGTGTTCTTTTCCATCGACGTAATATTCTTCGGTCATTTTTTGTCCATTAGGATAGTAAGTAATCCATGTGCCTTGTTCGAGTCCATTTTTGATGTAGCCCTTGCGTTTTTCTTTACCATTTTCGTACCAGAAAATCCAGTAGCCATCTTCAAGACCGTAGTTAAAATTGCCTGACGCTTCGGGAGATCCATTTTCGTGCCATGTTTGAAATAAGCCGTTTTCGATACCTTCGTAGTATGTTACCTTTTTCTTTAAGTTGCCGTTTTCGTACCATGTTACCCACATACCATGTTCTTTGTCGTTTTTGTATTTTCCACTTTGTTGTAAGTTTCCATTTTCATACCAGGTAATCCATTCGCCGTGTCGCAGTCCTTCTTTAAAAAACTTTTGCTCTTTCTTTTTGCCGTTTTCGTAAAAGCTAAGTTGTTGACCATTAAGTTTATTGTTTTTGTAATACGATAAAGATTTCAAATGGCGGTTTTCGTACCATTCTTTTTGTATTCCATCTTTCATCCCTTGCTTGAAATGTTCTTCGATAAGGGTGTCGCCGCTTTCAGTAAATATGAGTTGTTTGCCTTCTCTGATGCCGTTATAGAAACGTAATTCAGCAACTTTTTTACCCGACTTGCCAAACATGTACGACATACCATGCAACTTACCATCTTTGTAAAAAAAATGTTTGGTGATGCCGTCTATATTAACATAACATTCGCCGGTATAAGGGAGTTTTCGTTTGTCTTTCATTATACCTTTGTCGTTAGTTAGTTCGGAACAATCGCATAAGCGGGTACACGAGTAAATAATAATACCTGCTAATATGATAATGAGCCATTTGAATGTTTGAACATTCATGACTTAATTTTTTTTATTTTTACGAATTAGTCGAAAAAAAGTTGCAAAATCATCTGCTCAATTTTTTGTTTGATTAAATTAGCTGGTAGAGGACTGTTATTAATTATGATGCAAAATGCAATTGTTGTTTTTTTATCGGGCTGTATATATCCGGCAAGACCTCTGATGTGCGACATGGTTCCAGTTTTGGCAATAACTTTTCCTTTAGCTTTGCTACGCTCGAAGAATTTGGACATCGTTCCTGATTCCCCGGCTACAGGTAATGATTGTATAAATTGTTTTTTGTAGCTGCTTTGATTGTGCATAAATTCGAGTATGCTAACCAATTGTTGTGTGCTTATGGCATTGTATCTGGAAAGTCCCGAACCATCGTAGAGAAGCATATTGTTGGTAGTTTTTTGCCAAAAACGGTTAACAGCCAGACATCCCATTTCGGGGGTTGTGTTTTTGTATTGCTGCCAGCCACATAAACGCGAAATTTGTTCGGCAAATAGATTAATACTATAAAGGTTTGTTTGATTTACAATTTCGCTCAATATGGGTGAGAGATGAGTATGCAACAAAAAAAAATGTTCGGTAGTATCTTTTGTGTAATTGTATTTGTTTATGAAATAGACCGAGTCGGTTGTGGTTATTTGATAGGTTTTTAGTCGCTTATTTAATTCAATGGCAGCTACTAATGCTGGATTTCCGATAGATCCTCGAACTTCAAAGGAGTCTTTGTTAATAGGGATAGCGCCAACGATAAGGCGGGTTGAATCGAATATGTCACCATAAATGATGCTTTGATCGGTTGTGATGTTTGTAGCTTTTACTTTGTTTATAAGTTCAATAGGAACGGATTCTGGCGAGATGTGTAGTAATTTAGCTTGCAGTGTACTATCTTTTGTTGAAAAATAAAGACTGTATTCATTGTTGTAAATACATAGGGCCGAAGGCGTTGCACCATAATAGTTTGCTACATCGCCAATGATCCATGTAGGATTGGGCAAATTGTAGTCAAAAAATGAAGCATCGCCAATAACTTTACCTTTGATTTCTTTAATGCCAAGTTTTTTTAGTTTAATAGCCACTGAATCGAAAGGGCTATTCTTTTGATAGTAGCTTTTGAAAAAACGGCTGTAAAGTGTGGGATCGCCATAGCCTTTTATGATTATATTACCAAATAATGTACTGTCTTTGATGTATCCGGTATAACCAAATTCTGTTTTGAAACGATAATTTGCGCCAAGTATATGTAATCCAGCAGCCGTAGTTATAATTTTTACTAACGAAGCTGGATTTAATTTGTACGAACCGTTTACATCGATAAGCAACTTTTTGTTGGTAATGTCTTTTGCTGTTATACCTACTATGCTGCCTTGCCAGAAGGTATCTGTAATTATTGGGTAAATTTTTCTTATATAAACACTGTCGCCTGTGAATACTTGTGAGAAACTATTTGTGATAAACAAGAATAGCAATGAAATATGGAAGAGTATGATTTTTCGTTGCATTCTATTGATAGTTGTATTGTGCAAAGATAAAATAAATAAAATAGTTTTTTTGTAGTAGTTAATTTATTTTTAATTTTCGATTGTAGGAGGCAGATATTTGTACATCAAGTTATACATTTCGAATTGTGAACGAAATGGAGCTTCGTTATTTTTTTTCAGTTCATTAAGTAAATCTTCTTGAATATAGCGGGCTTTTATATTATCGTTCCACGAGCATTCGAATATGTTTTGTAAAAGCTGCTGTATATTTTTATCGTAAATGGGACATAATAACTCAACTCGGTGGTCTAAATTACGTGTCATTAAATCGGCAGAGCCAATATAGTACAATGGGTCATCGTCGTTGCAAAAAATGAAGATGCGACTATGTTCTAGATAGTAATCGACAATACCAATAATTTCGAGGTTTTTATTTTTTTTAGGCAACAAAGAACACATGGCTCTTACATTAAGTCGTATTTTTACACCAGCATTAGATGCTTTGAATAGAAGTTTGATGATTTTTTCGTCGGCAAGATTGTTTATTTTGATGTCGATATAGGCGTTTTTCTTTGCTTTGGCATTTTTTATTTCTTGCATAATTAGCTTTTCTATTTTAAGGCGGCTGTTGATAGGCGAAACAATTAAGTGTCGATATGTTCTTTGGTTGAAGGTATTTTTCATAAAGCTAAACAAATTTATGGTTTCTTTGGTAATTTTTATGTCTGAGGTGATGAGCATTAAGTCGGTATATACTTTGGCAGTTTTGCCATTAAAATTACCTGTTCCTATACAGGCTATATGACGAGTTTTGTTTTTGTTATTTAATTCAATAAGGCAAACTTTTGCATGTATTTTCAGTCCGGGTATGCCAAGGTGAACTTTTACTCCTTCGTCGCGAAGTTTATTGGCATAATGAACATTGTTTTGTTCGTCGAAACGGGCTTGTAATTCCATGAAAGCAGTTACGTTTTTCCCATTTTTAGCAGCATTGATAAGTGCATTGATTACGTTTGATGGATTAGCTAACCGATAAAGAGTAATCTGAATTGATTTAACGTGTGGATGAATAGCCGCTTCGCGAAGTAAGTCGATAAAATGATTAAACGAATGATACGGAAAATGCAAGAGTATATCTTTTTCGAGCGCTTGTTGAATAATGGATTTTTTCAATGGTAATAGTGGGTGAATAATAGGTTTAGGGGGATTTGTTTTTTCGATGACAGGTAATTCGGGGAATTGTAATAAATCTTTAAAGTTATGATATCGTTCGCCTGCAATGGTGGTGTCTTTTTTTTCGATGCCAAGTTTTTTCATAAGAATACGTAGCATATTAGGAGGCATCTCGCTGTCGTAAATAAAACGAACAGGTTCGGCCATTTTGCGTTTTTTTATGCCTTTTAGAATTTTTTCGAGGTAATTTTCGTGGATGTCGTCGGTTAAATCGAGCTCGGCATCGCGAGTTATTTTAAAAGTATATGCATCTGTTTCAATTGGATTGAATTGGTAAAAAATATTATTAAGTCCGATTCGGATGACGTCGTCGAGAAATATGAGATGATAGGTGTCTTTATGTTTACAGGGAATTTGAATAAAACGCGGTAAAATTTCAGTAGGTAGATTTAGGATTGCATAAAAATCGTTTTGAATGATTTCTTGCGGTTTGATATGTACAGCTAGATAAACATTATTGTCTTCGAGCGATGGAATTTCATCTATTTGATTAATAATGATAGGAACAATAAGTGGGCGAACATTATTAACGAAGTATTGCTCAATAAATGCACGTTGTTCTTCATTGAGTTGTTCTTCGTTTAAAATAAATATATTTTTCTTTTTAAGTTCAATAAGAATTTTGCGATAGGTTAAATTAAATATATGATGTTGATCGATTACAATTTGGTTAATTTTTTTTAATGTGGTTTGTGGGCTATAACCAAGTATTTGGTTGGCTTTGCGTCCGAGTTGTGTGAGTCGTTTAAGGGTGGCTACACGAACTCTAAAAAATTCGTCCATGTTGTTGGAATAGATGCCCAAAAAGCGGATACGATCGTATAAAGGATTTTGTTCGTTTTGAGCTTCTTGCAAAACTCGTTCGTTAAAATATAACCAGCTTATTTCTTTAGGGATAATCTTCATTTGCGTATAAGTTTAGGATTAACAAACTCAATAAGTTGAGTGTTTTTTGCGTCAACTTCGAGCCAACTGTTGGCAGATGATTGAAAAATGGCAACGGCACATTTTGGCATGGATAAATTTTGCCTGCTCAGTATTCTAAAAAGGTTTGATATCATGGGGTTATGACCGAAAATCCAGCCGTTTTCGGAGGCAGGGATTTGTTCTTCAAGGAAATAAAAAAAGCTTTGCTCCTTAAAACAACTGTATAAAAACTCGTTTTGAATGATTTGTTCGGATTTGATATTAGCAATATTGGCAAAAATGTGGGCTGTTTCGATAGCTCTATTGGCTGGACTACTGATGAAAGTTGCATTTATAAAATATTTAGGGTTTATCTGACTTGCTATTTGTTTGGCAAGAGTTATGCCTGCTTCGGTTAAACTACGCATCAGGTCGTTTTCAACTTCTTCTGGTTCTTGAGCAATACTATGACGTACTAATGATAAAATTTTCATGGTGTTAAATATAAAAAATAATTATTACCTGAATGTTAAAAAAGTATGATTAAGGCATTCGGTCGCCAAAACAGGTTCCTATTTTACGAGCTTTTTTTATTAGAGGAAATAGTGGGTCGACTAATCTTGTTTTTCCTTCAACCTCGATAAGAGGTATAGATGTAATATTATTTCCGTTTATAGTTACCATTCTTCCGAAATTGCCCTCGGCAATAAGATCTACGGCATGTGTTCCAAATCGTGTAGCGAGTATTCTGTCAATAGGAGTAGGGGTACCTCCTCGTTGAATGTAGCCTAAAACAGTTACTCGAGTTTCGTAATTGATTTTTTCCTGTATAATTTTAGAGATATATTCTCCTGCTTTCATTTCGTTTTTGGTAGGAATACCTTCGGCAACTACTACAATAGAGTATTTTTTTTGTTTTAGTGCACGATGTTCGAGATATTTACATATTATATTTTCATCGAAAGGTATTTCGGGTATCAGGATAATGTCGCCGCCACCTGCCAGGCCAGCATAGAGTGCAATCCAACCGGCTTTATGTCCCATTACTTCGATGATCATAATTCTTTTGTGACTATTGGCTGTAGTATGAAGTCGGTCGATAGCTTCGGTAGCAATATTAACGGCTGAATCGAAACCGAATGTAACGTCTGTTCCCCACACGTCGTTGTCGATAGTTTTGGGTATGCCTATAATGTTTAATCCTTCTTTAGATAGAAGGCTGGCTGTTTTCATGGTGCCATTGCCACCAATGCAAACAATGCAATCGAAGTTTTCTTCTTTGTAATTTTTTTTGATGAGTTCAACTTTTTCTGGTTCTTGTTCTTCTTTTTTCTTTTTGAATGGTTTTTCACGCGAGGTGCCTAAAATAGTACCTCCCAAGGTTAGTATTCCGGATATATTGTTTTCGTCTATTTCGATAAATTCTTTGTGTATAAGACCAGAAAATCCATCGGTAATACCGAGTACTTTCATGTTGTGCCCTAAGATGGCAGCTTTGGCAACACCACGAATGGCAGCATTTATTCCAGGACAATCACCGCCTGCTGTAAGAATACCAATTTTCATAGTTTTTTTCTGTTCGACAAAATTAATGATTTTTTCGATGCCACAAGTTTTTGTTTATAAAGAAAAAAGAGACTGTCTAAGACCAGTCTCTTCTAAGAAAGAAAATGCAATGCTTAGAAAATTAGTATGGTGTATTTTGTGGGTCAAAATTAGTCCAACCAGATGCCCAGTTTGTTGTTCCAAATGCACCTTTAAAAGAAACATTTTCGAAGAACGGATCTTGTAATAATTGGTGAGTAAAACTTGCTCCGCTTAAAAGTGGTGAACTACTTTGTGGTAGTACGGAAGGATTGGTTAGATTCCATGCATTAGCATTGAGTTGAAGATCGTTGATATTGACAATCTGATTGTTTTGTCCTTGTGCATTAAACCATGTTTGAATATCGAAAGAACTACCGCTGGCAACAGCCAAAGGAGTAGTGCAACCAGCAATTATGTTGTTTTTGAACAATAATTCACCATTTTGTGCATTGGTTTCGGCGGCAGTGCCGTCGATAAGAATCCCAACAGGATATCCAACTAAAACAGAGTTGAAAATTTTTAATTTGGTATTGCGACGCAGATGTGCAGCACGTTTATATTGAGAATTGTACTGTGTATTGGTAGGTGTGATAGGACCAAGAATAGTTACATTCGAAAATATACCTTGCGTGTAGGGTTGTGCTTGTGTTCCTTGCCCATCGTTGTCGCTTTCGAAACCGTTTGATCCCGATTGGTCGGCAATATTAGGATCGCGCAATGCAAAGCAAAATTGGACTTTTCCGCTCCAGCCGTTGTCGGTGTCGAAGTCATCGTCCCAGTTTCTAAACGAAACCAAATGTTTTGCGTTGACGGTACCACCAAAAAATTCGAATGCATCATCGCCGTTGTATGAAACCTGAATATAATCTATTTCTGTAGCACTTCCAACACCGGCTAAGGTTAAACCGTTAATTTCTTGATTCGGTTGGAATGCGATACCTGCAAATTCGATACGCACGTATTTTAATTTGCCGGAGTTATCATTAGGATCATTACCACCAAAATATGCATCGGGACCACCTTCGATAAGGCCTTCGCCACCTGGAAGATTTACCGGAGCCTTTCCGCAAATAATTAAACCGCCCCAATCTCCATAATCGCGTTGACCGGCTGGTTTATTGGAGGTAAATACAATGGGTTTTTGTGCTGTGCCCACAGCCATAATTTTGCCACCACGTTTAATAATCAATGAACCTTTAGTGTCTTTGTCGCCTTTAATGATACATCCGGGTTCTATGGTTAATGTGGCGCCACTTTCAACATATACAAAGCCTTTTAATAAGTATTTTCTATCGCCTTTGAGTGTTGTATTGGTGGTGATACTTCCTTGTAAAATGATGGTTGCTGTGTCTTGTGCGTATTTGCACGAACCATCATCTTTTTGGGCATCTGGATCGTAATTTGTAGCGGTTTTGTCGGTACAACCTTCTTTCTTTTTGCACGATGTAAAAACACCACTTAAAATAACTAATCCTACAAGGATTAAAATGAATGTTAATTTTTTCATACGCTTTTTTTTTGGTTAACTGAACAAAAAAAACTACTTACTTTTATGTGTATATGAACTTATTGTTAAGAATTGGTTAAATGAAGCGAATGATCTAAAATTTATAAGATAAACCTATGTTAAAGTTACTACCAAGTTTGTATTGTGATATCATTTCGTCTTTGGAGTCTATTTTGCCATTTTCGTTGGAGTCTTGCATCAGTAATGTTTTGGCATTTAAAAGATTGTTAATGTTGAATGTGAGTTTTAAGTTATTATAGATATTTTTAGATATTGTAAGGTCAAGGTTGTTTTTGGGCATTTCGTAAACATTTGGTGTGCCATAGGTTCCAACAACAAAAATACGTTTGCCAATTACATTATATGCTAAGTTTATTTGAAGACCATTATATGGATTTTGGTAGTAAATTCCGGCATTAACAACGTAGGGTGATTGTCCCATAAGTGGGCGATTAGCTGATTGTCCTTTTGTAGCTTCGCCTAAAAAAACATTACTTTTTATATATGCTGCATTAAATAAAATACCTGTGTTTTGTAAGAATTTGTTTTCTTTAAATATGTTTGCTAACGATTTTCTGATTTCTGTTTCTATTCCTAAACTATATGCTGATGGAGCATTCCGGTAGGTAAAGTTTCTTGTACCACCACTTCCGGTACCAGGTATAAAGTACATTTCTATGGGATTGTTGAATAATTTGTAAAATAATCCTACATTAAACATTTCGTTTTTATCGGGATATGCTTCATATCTGAAGTCGATGTTATGAACAAATGCATCTCTAAGTTCTTCGTTTCCAATAAGTACATTGTTTAGTTGAAAATCGTAGTACGAAAACGGAGCTAATTCTCTAAACTCAGGTCGATTAATAGATCGGAAGTAAGCAAGTCTTATAAGTTCTTTTTCGTTAAAAAGGTAACTTGTATTTATAGAAGGTAAAATAGCCAACAAGGAATTTTCGACTGTAATGGGTTTGTTACTATAATTTCGGCTGTATAGCGATTGTATATTATATTCTGCACGAACTCCCGAAACAACTTGAATTTTTTTGCTTATTTTAATGGAGGTAGAGGTATACCACCAGTACATCTGATTTTCGGCAATGTATCGGTCGCTTGGATTAGTTCCTTCGGTAATTGTAAATCCTGTTGTATTGTTTAAATTTTGGTCGGCAAAAATTTCGTTGATGGGTAAAAAAAGTAAAGAATTGTCGAATGTTGAAGAATTTGATTTTTTATATGAAATCCAGCGAGCATTGAATTCTCTGTTTTTGAACTCAAGGCCAGCACCGGTTTTAATGGTAATAATGTTTTTATTGTCTTTTTGTACATACTTTTTATAGTCAATGTTGCCACCTTTGTTGTCTTCTTTTAATTTTGAAAAAAATCGGCCGGCATCGAGTGTCGAAGCCGAAGGGGCTATAATGACCTGATAAGGCGTATTGCTTTCTACATCGTCGATGTTTTTTACAGTTCTAATTCTACGATAATCGGGTTGATTATTGATGGTAAGCGAATAAAAAGTATTCCACGAAATGGTTTTTGTGTCATCGTTAAAAGTATGTTCTCCGCTTATTTGTGAATTAAGTAGTGTGCGTTCATGATAGTTAAAAGAATAATTTTTTACGGCAAAGCCTTCTTCGAAGTTTACGCCATAGCGTTCTATGATTTGATTGCTGTTGTTCTGATTTATCAGGTTTTTAAATTCTATGATATTTTTAGGTGTAAGAGCATATACAAAATTTTGCATAAACAATACATTATTTTTGTTTTGGTAAACATGGTCGATATATTTGTATATGGTATCGCTTTTCATGTTTATAAGATCAAACGAATTATAATTAAGCATGTTGGCAGAATAATGTTGTTTGCTATTTGAATAACCAATGGTGGTTAAAGAAATTAACTTTTCTTGAATTTTTCGCCCTATGGTAATATTTAGGCTTTGATCGGGTTTAGCGGTGTTTTTATTAATGTTCCATTTGTTTTTGAGTATTTTTGCGAAGTTTGCTGCTTGAGTATTGTCGGTGTTGTTTAAGTTAGGAGGAAAGTTGTCTGGCATATTTCGTGAACCATTACTGAAACCAAGCTGTTCGGTAAAGTTACTTTTTTCGTACAAAAACGGTTTGAAAGTAGTATTAGCCTGATAACGAGTTGAATAATTGATGTGGGTAAAATTCGTATCTACATGCTTTTTGGTATCAATTTTAATCAATCCACCGCTAAAATCGCCGGGTAATTCGGGCGAACCGGTTTTGTATATCATAATACGTTCTACAATACTCGAAGACATCATGTCGAATGCAAAAGCTTTTTTATCGTTTTCGAAACTCGGAGCTTTTGATTCGTTGAGTAATGTGGAATTATAACGGTCAGATAATCCTCTTACCATTACGAAACGATTGTCGGCGATGGTAATGCCCGGAATTCTTTTTACTACTTCGGCGGCATTTTTATCCTGGTTTTTAGTGATTTGTTCGCTCGAGACTCCATTAACGACTTGTTCGCTATTTTTAATATCTTGTATTACAGAAACTTCAGTATGTTGAATACGTTGTGCAATAATGTTTACTTCATTTAAATTAAATGAGTTTTCGGATAAAAATATTTCGAACGAATGGTGGTTGGAAGCAATCTGATGTTTTTTGATAGTATCTGAAATATATCCTACATAACTGACAACAATATCGTAGGTTCCTTTTTTAATGTTAGTTAATTTAAAATAACCATCGTAATCGGTGCTGGTTCCCCATGAAGTTCCTAAAATAAAGACCGAAGCACCGGGCAAAGGTTCACGTGTTTTTTTATCGTAAACTTTGCCCGAAATAGTTAAATATTGTCCAAAAGAAAAATTTGATAAAAACACAAAAAATACAAATACTTTAATTTTCATAAGCCTACATTTTCGTTGCAGCAAATGAAAAAAAATAAGAATAGATTAACTTTAAAATTATGTTATGAAATAGTTAAATTATTCAATTTCTTCTGGAGCAACTATTTCTTTTGACGATTGAGTAGGTTTGTTCCAAAATCGATTGTTAGGATACAAAATATCGATAATTGCACGTTGGTTGATGGGATGTTTCGTTTTTTTGTTTTTAAGAACTATAATGGTAACCGTATCTTTGGGCAAACGCATGATAACCGATTGATATCCTTGCCACCATCCCGAATGAAAGTGTACAGGAAATGAATCATTAAGAAAGTAAATTTTCCAACCATAGCCGTAGAAGATGTTCGACAATTTGGTTTTAGTTTGAATACTGAAAGCAGAATCAATCCAGTTTTTTGGTAAAATATAATTTTTGTACAACGCAGTATCCCATGTGTGTAAATCTTTGAGAGTGGTAAACATACCTTTATCGCCTAAAATACCATTTAAATAATATTTGCCTGCTTCTTGATTCTCCGACAGATATCCTGTGGCAACAGGATATTTTTTATCGAGATTTTCGTTGTACAAATTGGTATAAAAAAATGAATGGTTCATGCCAAGAGGTTTAAAAATATGTTCTTTTATGTAAGTAGCATAAGGCATGCCAGTTGCTTTTTCGATAATGGCTGCAAGCAAGGCGTATCCTGTATTACTGTATTTGTATCGAGTATTTGGCTTAAATTCGGCTTTTGGTTTATTTTTTATTAACCAGTAAATCATTTCTTGATTGTTTAAAAGTTTGTGTTTATCTATATTTTTCAATTCTTCGAATTGATAAACATAATTGGGCAAGCCACTTCGATGGGTGAGTAACATTCGAATATTAATACCTTTGTAAGGGAAGTTGGGATAAAATTTAGTAACATCATCGTTTAAATTGAGAATGCCTTTTGATGCTAACTGCAAAATGGCTATTGCAGTAAATTGCTTCGACATAGAGCCAATTTGAAAAATTGTTTGTGTGGTGATGGGTGTTTTCTTTGAACGATTTGCATAGCCCAATGCATTGGTATAAATAACTTCTCCTTTGAAACTGATTAAAACCGATCCGGCAAAATTTCCGGACGTGTAATCGTTTAGAAAAAAATTGTCTAATTTTTGTTTTAAATAGCTTTTTGATTTTTTTATGCTTTGACTTTTAATAATATTGGTATTGGAAGTGAATTCAACACTTTTAGCTTTTTTAATTTTAAAAGAATTAGATTTGACTGTGAAAATAACAACAAATAGAACCAAAACAATTAAACTAATAATTTCAAACTGTTTTTTCATTTTTGATTGTTTTTATTCTCCGATTGTTCTTGTGATTGAATTCGAATGGCTTCCATATGAATAACTTCGAGAAGTGCTTTGATAAAGTCGGGATTCATGTTAAGTTCTTTGGCTCTTTTTATTCGGCTATGAACAATTTCTTTCCATCGTTTGAGTTGCAAAATAGGAATGTGATGCATTTTTTTGTAAGCAGACATTTGTTTGATGATTTCCATTCGGTAGTGTAGCAGTTCAAGGAGTTGCATGTCAATAGAATCGACTTTTTCGCGTAAACGGATTAATTCTATGTGCCGTTTATTTTCTTTTTTATTACAGTATTGAATGTTGCTAAGTAATTTTTTTAATTGAGATGGTGTAAGTTGCTGGTTCCGATCGCTAAGTGCCTCATTCGGATTGATGTGTGTTTCTACCATCAGACCGTCATAGCAAAGGTTCATGGCTTTTTGAGCTATGGGATAAATATATCGGGTATTACCGGCAATATGGCTGGGATCGCAAATGATAGGCAGGGACGGGTATTGTGTTTTAAGGTCGATAATAAGTTCCCATTTTGGGATGTTTCGATATTTAGTGGGTTCGAATGGATAAAAGCCTCTGTGTACCAGTGCTAATTTTTGAATATTGGCCAATAGTAAGCGTTCGGCAGCACCAAGCCAGAGTTTTATGTCGGGATTGATAGGATTTTTAATTAAAATAGCTGCATTGGTTCCTTTAAGAGCATTAGCAATTTCCTGCACCGAATAAGGGTTTGAGGTAGTACGAGCACCAAGCCACAACACATCAACCTCTTTTTTTAAGCATAACTCAACGTGCTTGGGGCTTAATACTTCAACTGCTGTTTGAAAGCCAAACTGTTTTTTTATTTCAAAAAGCCAGTCTAATGCTATGGTACCGGCACCTTCGAAACTTTCGGGGCTGGTTCGTGGTTTCCAAACACCGGCTCTGAAAACACTTATATTGTCGAACGTTGAAAGTGCTGATGCAGTATCCCACAATTGTTGCCTCGATTCGGCACTGCAAGGCCCTGCAATGATAAGTGGTAAGTTATTGCCTAAGTTACACCATGAGTGAAGCGGTTTTACATAACTTATTTTCATGATTATTTTTAATCATTAAACAATCTTTCTATTCGTTCGCGAATGGCTTGTGATTCATTTTCCATTCCGGGTTTAGCCATAAGTGCAAACATGTTTTTCTTGTATGCTTCTACACCAGGTTGATCAAAAGGATTTACATCGAGCAAATATCCGCTAATGCCACAGGCAATTTCAAAAAAGTAGATGAGTTGTCCTATGTATTGTTCGTTTATGGTAGGTATATCTATTAAAATATTTGGGACCTGACCATCGAGATGTGCCAGTAATGTTCCTAACCGTGCCATCTCGTTTACATAGCTTATGCGTTTGTAACTTATGTAGTTGAGCTGATCAGTATTTTCTGGTTCGTAAGGGATGGCAAGGTGATTGGTAGGATGGCTAACGTTTAGTATGGTTTCGAATAGTATGCGTTCGCCTTCTTGAATATATTGTCCAAGTGAATGCAAGTCGGTGGTAAAATCGACAGAAGCAGGGAAAATGCCTTTGCCATCTTTGCCTTCGCTTTCGCCATATAGCTGTTTCCACCATTCCATAAAATAGTGCATGCGTGGGGTATAGCTTGCCATAATTTCTATTTTTTTGCCTTGTTGATAGAGCAAATTTCTTGCACATGCATATAAAATAGCTGGGTTATCATTGGGTTGAAGTTTAAAAATTTGGTGTTTGATGTGTTGAGCTCCTTTAATAAGATCGTAAATATTTCCTCCGGCAACAGCAATAGGAAATAATCCGACTGGCGTTAGAACAGAGTATCGTCCTCCTATGTCGTCGGGTATTACAAAGCGTTCGTAACCTTCTTTTAGTGCTAACTCGAGCAAAACACCTTTCGAGCGGTCGGTTATAGCAACAATGCGTTTTCGTGCCTCTTCTTTGCCATATTTGTTTTCGATATGGTGTTTAAGAAGTCTGAATGCAATAGCAGGTTCGGTAGTTGTACCCGATTTAGATATCACAGCAATAGCATACTCGTAGTCGTTCAATACTTCGAGTAGCTGGTATAAGTAATCTTCGCCCATGTTTTGTCCGGC
>CALGPK010000054.1 GCA_937960415.1 uncultured Bacteroidales bacterium
TCAACTATTTGAACAGATTCTTTTGAGAAATTAGGCAGTGCTTTTATATTTACAAATATGCTGCACAGATAAATAAAAAAAAACATTAGACACTATAAACCAGTTTTTTAAACCATAAAAACATAAGTCGCTGTATGTCGATTTGTTAAGTTTTTAAAAAACCAGATTTTTTTAAAAAAGTGACGAAGGCATTTGCAAGGCATACACAATTTCTGGCTAAAGATTTCCAATCGGGATTACTGCAAGTAAATAATCGTAATGATTTTTTTCTAATATTTGGTTTTCCATACTACATTTCTCTTCCGAATATTTTTGTATTAAAATTACAATAATTATTTTTTCTCTGTGTATCTCTGTGTTCTCTGTGGTGAGACTTTTTTTCACCACAGAGGGCACGGAGGGGCACAGAGTATTTTATTCTTCCCGACTTCGTCACTTTTTATGCTTAATTTACTGATATACAAATACATAAAAAACTATGCAGGCACTACACGATCTCAGTAGGTTATTTAATTAAAACAGGGATTTCATTTAATTTTAAATCGCTTTTGCTTATTACGTCCTTTTTTAGATCATTGTTGAGCCATGGCGAACCATACGCTGCTTAACTTTATTCCCAAATAGCACATTGTCAACTATTTGAACAGATTCTTTTGAGAAATTAGGCAATGCTTTTATATTTACAAATATGCTGCACAGATAAAATTAAAGCAAAACATTATGCACTATAAACACTTTTTTTAAAAAACATAAAAATATAAATAATTGTATATCAATTTATTTCTTTCAAAAATTTGAATTTTTTCAAAAAAATGATAAAATCAGGAAAAATCGTCGAATTTGCTTATTATTCTTTGGCTATTTTATAATATGCTTTTCTAAATGCTTTATACGTATACCCCAACCATAGGGCGTTGTATAAGCGAAAAAGAATTTTGTCGGGAATGTGAAGCTTTTCAAATAACCATACAAAAGCAAATAACATTTTATTTATTATCCATCGACTCAGAATCCATTTTTTAATTTTTATCCGTTTAACCTCCCATGGGTCATTTTTTTTCAAAGGGGTATTGGTAAACCATGTGGGATGTTGTTTCCCCTCAGGATGTAATTGACAAACGGTTATAGCACTCAAAATCCCCGTACTCTGGCGCTGTAACCATGCTTTGAGTTCAAAATTGTCAAGTTCATTGTGATAACAAAGAAGATCTTCATCGAACAATATCCTGTACCCCAGTTTTTGAGCACGATAGCAAAATTCTGCATCTTCGCAGCCTGCAAATTTAAACATTTCGTTAAACGAACCCACTTTGTAATATGTTTCTTTCGATAACGACATACTAAAACTAGCCACAGAATCAAGCTCAAACAGACTTCCTTTAAACGGTTTAATAGTGTTTCTATCGAGCCATTGATATTCGTAAAGCAACTTGTAACGACCAAAAGGGTATTGTTGGGCAATATTTATTAGTTCATCTGGATAAAGTCTATTGCCGCCCAGAATTACAGGATCGTATGCATTATGAATCTCTATAATTCTTTTTAAAAAAGAAGGAGTTATTAGAATATCATCGTCGAGAAATAATACAAGGGGGAATTTTGCATTTTCTATTCCATTATTCCTACCACCCGCTGATCCGGGATTATGTTTGTTGGGTAAAATGTTTAAATTCGAATAAGGGAACAAATTTTTTAGTTCATCAAGGTTTTCAGTACCATCGTTGGTAACAATTACTTCAAATTGATAAGATGGTAAATCTTGTTTATGAAATATGGTATCCAACGTTTGCTGCAATATTTTTTTTCGGTTTTTGGTAGAGATACAAATACTTATAGCTTGGTATTTCATATTAAACTAAATTGGTTTGTTGCAACAAATAAGCAATGGAGGCATAGGTATTGGACTTAATGCTACTCCAGCTTTCTTTATTTATCCATTGGGCTTTTTCGATATCCTCATCATATTGAAGTGATATAGAAGGCAAATCCTCTACAAAAAACATATACCAGTATGTTCTTTTTAAGACTATTTGTTCGTGATTTTTGTAAAAATGATAAGTTACATCGATAAAAGTAGATGGAGTGTTGTTGACATTGATACCTGTTTCTTCAAACAATTCACGTTTTGCAGTTGACAAAGGATGCTCCCCCTCGTCAATCTTTCCCTTAGGCAAATCCCAGTATCCACGTCGAAAAATCATCAACCACTGAATAGGTTGTTTATAAACAACTATTCCTCCTGCTGCTTCTATAAATAGATAAGTTTTGCATAGCTCTGCTAAATATTTTTCTGGTAAGTAATGATAAATAGTCTTATAATCGGGTAATTCCAAAAGTTGATGTACTTCATTTTTGCTTAAATTTTCATTGCTTTGATTATTCGGCTCGATAGTAATCCAATGATTTTGAACAAATATTTTTATCGAATTAGTATTCATTTATTTATGTTTAAAACTTTAGCATATTCGTCAGGTGATGATAAAATTTCTATTGCTTTTGCCAGAACCGGATCGTCGCGTAGCATGGCCAATATTCTCCCCTTTTGATAAAAATAACGGCTGGCTATTTCTTCCAACAAGAGTTGTTTAATTTCTTTTTCAAACAGCTTAAAATCTTGCTCTTTATTGTGTTGGATTTGTTTTTTCAATGCTTCCAGATTATCTTTTGTTAAATCAAAATACTTATCTTCTTTGAGTGATGCTGTTAATTTATCTAAGGCAAGTTCGCTTTGAGTTTTGTAGTCAAATTTGTAAGACATAGCAAACTTTACAAAATCTTGGTAAATTTTTTCGCTGACGATGACATTGTTAAGACCTTCCATTGATGGATATTCATAACGAAACTTACTGGCATAATCAAAAATGATATGATTTTCGATAAGTGCCTCAGTTAGCGGACTTATTTTTTCCGGTTCTAACACAATATCCGGGTTAATTCCTCCACCATCGTAAACAATTCTTCCGCGAGTAGTTTTGAAAGCTTTAACTAGTGAGTCGGGTATTTTTCCAACGCTTCCGTCGGGATTTCGATGCGAATAATCAATGGCTTGAATACAACGTCCCGAAGGAGTGTAATATTTAGCTGTTGTTACTTTAAGTTTGGCATTATAGCTCAAATCGCGTGTGGTTTGCACCAAACCTTTTCCAAAAGTACGTTGACCAATTACTACGCCACGATCTAAATCTTGCATAGCACCGGCAATAATTTCCGATGCTGAGGCCGATGCACTATTCACAAGCACAGCAATAGGTATATTTACATCAAGTGGGACCGAAGTGGAACGATATTCCTTTTCCCACTCTTTTATGCGTCCTTTGGTACTTACAATAAGTGTTCCTTTGGGCACGAACAAGCTCATTAAATTGACAGCCTCCATCAACAAGCCACCCGGATTACTTCTCAAATCGATAATAAGCTGTTTCATTCCCTGATTTTCCAAATCTTTGTATGCTTTGATAACATCGGCAGTAACATTTTCGGTAAAATTCGACAGATAAATGTATCCAATATTTTCTGATATAATGCCATGATAAGGAATGTTGCTTATTTTTATTTCCTTACGTGTAAGGGTTATAGTTTCAATCTGGTTGGTTATGGCTTTCTTTATTTTTAAAGTAATAGTGGTATTGGGCTGCCCTTTGAGTATTTCGGATACTTCGTCGACTTTTTTGCCCTGAATACTTTTACCATCTACTTCTAAAATAATATCTCCTGCCTGTAAACCAGCTTTTTGAGCGGGATATCCTTCGTAAGGTTCGCTAATCATAATGTCATTATTTCGCTGTTGAATGAGTGCACCTACTCCTCCATATTGTCCGGTTGTCATAAAGCGTAAGTCTTCTATCTGCGATTCGGGAATGTATACAGTATATGGATCAAGTGAATTAAGCATAGCATCGATACTTTTTTTGATTGCTTCCGATGGGTTTATTTCGTCAACATAATACACATTTAATTCTCTGAATAGAGAATAATAAATATCAAGGTTTTTGACTATTTCGAAATTTATCTGATCGTTGAACGCTGTTAATATGCTGACAATAAATATTGCCAACACCATTATTTTAATTTTCTTAATCTTTTGCAACATTGTTATCATAAATTTTTATTTTAAGGTACAGGATCGTAACCGCTTCCACCCCAAGGGTTACATCGCAAAATACGCTTTAATGCTAACCATCCTCCTTTAAGCGAACCATGTTTTTTGATAGCATCTATCGCATATACAGAACAGGTAGGAGTATAGCGACATGAATTTGGCAAAATGGGAGAAATTAATAATTTATATAGTGTTATTATTCCAATCATCAACCACGAGAAAAACCTGTTAATCATGATTAACCTGCGATAAATAGTGATGTTTAATTTCATGTAAAATTAAGCATAAATTTTGTTCCATTGAATGGTAGTCTATAAGTTCATCCGAAATAAAAACAAATGTAACTAATAATGTTTGTTGCTTTAGGTAATTAAGAATGATGTATTTATTTTTTCTATATGCTTCACGCATTAAACGTTTTATATAATTGCGGCATGTAGCTTTTTTGATTTTATTTTTTGGTACGGCAAAAGCAACTTTTGCAATAGCTTCGTTATGATCAAAAAACAAATAATAAGCTTTAAGTGGAAAATGTACGATAGTTTTTCCTTGTGAAAAAAGCAAACGAAAATCTTCTTTTTTACAGATGCGCTCTGCCTTAGGCAATGTATATCTCATGTAATATAAGATGTTACTTCCCCTTTAAAGACTTTTTAATAAATGCATCCAGAGCTGCTGTTATAGAAGCGAATTCTTTAGTTGTAGCTTCTATTTGCACATTCAACCCGGCTTCGCGGGCAAACTGTGCAGTTTGAGCTCCTGATGCACCTATAATAATATCTCCTTGTTTGAAATTTGGGAAGTTCTCGAACAACGATTTTATCCCTGCGGGAGTGAAGAACACTATAATTTGGTAATCATTTAAGTTGACGTCTTTCATATTGTTGCTTACAGTACGAGAAAAGACAGCTGTTTTATAGTTAAGGTTGAATTTGTTGAGTGATTCTAATGTTGAAACATTATGAGGTTCAGTTACAGGGACCAGGTAGCAACAATCCTTATTTTTCAAAAAGTAATCTTTCATGTCTTCGAGTTTATTGTTTCCGTAAAAGATTTTTCGTTTACGGAATACAACGTACTTTTGAAGGTAAAAAGCGGTGGTTTCGTTAATGCAAAAATATTTCATGGTTTCGGGCATGGTAACTCGAAGTTCTTCGCACATTTTGAAAAAATTGTCAACATGCAGCTTGCTGGTAAACACTACCGCATTATAATCGGCAAAATTGATGTGTTGTTGTCTGAACTCACGCGGAGTTAATGGTTCTACTTGTATAAATGGTTTGAAATCAATTTTAACATTATACTTTGCAATCAACTCCGTATAAGGAGATTTATCACTGGTAGGTGGTGGTTGCGAAATTAATATTCGTTGAATTTTCAAGGCTCTTATGTTTTTATACCCACATTTTCAGTATTTTAATACTGTAAATGATGGGTACAATTTCGACGGTGCAAAGATATAAAAAAATATAAAACAATGAATACTTCATTTGATAAGAAAGTTTCAAAGCTCTATAAATTCTTAAAAATGAAAACATTATAATTACAAATCCCGTTAATCCTAGCCAGTAAGGCAATATTAGCTTATCGATATATAAAGCAGATGTTGTTAAAGGTGTTAACACTATTGCAAGGTTTTTAAAAAAAACACCAAAATGATGAAGAAACATATTAGTTTCGTAGCTTTTTTCAATTAAGTATCCCACCAGTTTGTACAGCATTATTTTTAATAGATAAAACAAAGAAGAAAAAAACAGCAAAAACAATAAATCTAATATTTTAAGTGCATAAAAACTTATACCGGCGTATTGTGTCAATATAAAAGCAAACAACGAAAAATTTAACAAATAAGCCATATATAATAAAAATGATGTTTTTTGAACAATATTGCTCTTTTCGTTGATGAGTTGTCGTGCAATTTGAAAATTTGTTAACGCTGTAATGGTACTGTGAAACACTTTTGCATAAACCACCTTAACATAGGTAAGCAAAACAAAAATTAACATCACGAAAAAAAGTGTCCAATCGATACCAAAAAATACCTTTCCGCCTGTATATGTAATGTATTGTCCAGGCAAACTTTTTGCAGTAGGATAAACTTCGTTGTAGGTTCTTAATTGTTGAAACAGTGGAGATACATACTGATAGGTAATCAACACAGATGATTCTTGTAAAATATAAGTACTGTGGAAAAAAGGCTTTATTTGGCTATACAACAATGTGTCCATGAGTAAAATATGATGGACAAAGATAATTTATATTTAAAAATGTTTGAAGTTAGACAAATAATTTATATTTTTGCAATGAAAATGGTCTCTTGGCCGAGTGGCTAGGCAACGGTCTGCAAAACCGTGTACAGCGGTTCGATTCCGCTAGAGACCTCTAACTTATGTTTTATTTTCTCTGTTTAAATATTCTTGAATACGTTGCTCGGCGTCTTTTATTTGAGTGATATCCATAATGTTTCCTACGATATAGATACTATCTTCCTGGCTTATTATCTGATATTTATCGCTTAACCACTTATAATGTCCATCTTTATGGCGGAAACGATACTCTATAATAAACTCATTTTTAAATGTATCTAAATTCTGAATGAGCTTAGCTACAATGGTATTTGCTTTTTGCATATCATCTGGATGAAGCAACGATTTTATTTGTTCGGCAGTCATTTCATAAAATTCTTCGGGCTTATAGCCCAGGATAGTGTATAATGCCGAACTTATGTATTCATAATTGCCTGTTTCTACATTGAGTTTGTATAAAATTTGCCTCGAATTTTCAAGAATTTCCTTAAAATAGGTTTCTTGTTTTGTACACGATTTTTTCAGATCAACTATTTCTGTTATGTCTTCAAAAAGAACTAAGTAGATGGGAACATCGTTTATAGTTAATCCATTAATATGAACAGACAAACAACGTGTTGAATGATTTGCCATAGCCACATGGACTGTAAAATGTACCGGGGTATCGCTTGTTTGCGTAAGTCGATCTTTTATTTTTTCTACAAAAAAAGATGCTTCTAACTCATCGTTTATATGCAGTATTTCTAATCCTTTGGGATTAATTCCCAGTATAGTTTCATTGGTTTGCAATTGCATAACGCCAATAGGTAAGCTTTCGTAAAGTTTTTTAAAGCTTTCTTCTTTCTCTTTCAGCGTTTCTATAATATCCTTTTTTTGGCTAATATCGCGAACCACTGCCAGAACAAAATTTTCTCCTTCGAACGAGAATTTTGACAAAGATATTTCAGCCGGAAAAGGATTTTTTCCATTTCGTAAATGTATCCACTCAAAATGCTGAGGTTGACCGTTGTAGGCTGCTTGAATCTTTTTTATTGCTAATTCTCTTGAAGGTAACCCATTGGGCTGATAAGGCGGACTAAAACGATAATGGAAAGGCGTATGCATTATTAGCTCCTCAATACTACAATCGAATATTTCGAGTACGCGTTTGTTACAATCAATAATTTTATTATCTTTAATGACTAACAATCCATCAGAAATAACTTCGAAAATAGTCTGATATTTTTTTTCTTTTTCGTTTAGTTCTATTTCAATGGTTTTGTACTTTGTGATGTTTTTGGCCGTACCTTCGATGGCTATTATTTCGCCATCTTCATTAAAAACAGGTATTTCTTTTATTTCTAAATATGTTTTTCTGTTAAATGCATCTCTTAATACTATTTCAAGTACCGGAGGTTTTATATTTTGTTGTAAAAACGACTTTTGTCTTTCAAAAACATGTTGATACAATTCTGCAGCACCATATTTAACGTAGTTATTAATAAAATCAACTTTTGTATAACCCAACACATTGGTGATGGAAGAACTTAAATAAACAAATGGTTTGTTTAGCTCGTGCCGATAAAAAAAGTAGTCGTCAATTAGACTATCTACTACAAAGCGATAGTTTTTTTGTATCGACTGGTAATTCTGGATACTTTGTTTATACAACCTAAATGGACGACGAAGTATTAAAAACACTATAAATGTAAGCAAGACAGGGATTATAATCCACCGATAAACTTGTAATTTGTACCATAACACTGTATTTTGTATAAACTGGTCTAATACAAAATCGGAAAATAAAAAGATAATAACAAATGCAGATAAGAGAAAAGATAATAATTTTAATAAAAGCGACTGGTGATATATAGCAATAAGTTTCTTCATAGTTAACGAATTCGATCTGCTGCTTTTACTAATTCTTCGTCGCGTTTGATATATCTAAAAGCTATCAGGTGTAAAATAGCTGATAAAATAGGCAAAATAGCAGCATATTGAAGAAAAATTTCTGCTTTGAGATTTGAAGCCGTTGCATAAATAGTATAAGCAACAACTCCCTGTAAACCAAGCAATAATATGAAATTATAGATACATATACGCATTTGTAAAATTCGATTTTTGTACAAAAAAATGGTTATTATAGCCATCAAAACAGTTATAGCATTAAAAATCCACAACGAATAAGAATATTGCACTTCATTTTCGAAAATATATCCTTTGGTATATACTTCATAAAAAGTATTTTCGTCTATTTGTAGAATAGCCAGTGGTGTCCACAATAAAATTAAAAGCAATATTGCCGAAATAAGTAAAAATAGGCTTTGTAATCGCTGTATCATTGCATTAAAATTTTCACCAAAGGTAATGTATTTATTGCAAAATTATTTACTTTGCAAGCAAAATTTATGCAGGCTTTTATTTTTCGAATACAAAAATTTTTTCATGCGCTTATCTTATGGAGAATAAGAAACATAAGTGATAATAATTTTATCGTAATTTTATCTATCATTGTCGGCTTTGTTTCGGGGCTTGTAGCCGTGCTAATTAAAAACAGTGTACATTTTGTACAGTGGTTGCTAACTTTTTTTTTCGTAGCAGAATATCAAAATTATTTATTACTACTGTACCCTCTTTTAGGTCTTCTGCTTGTTTACCTACTAAGCCGGTATGTGTTTCAAGCAAAAGCTCATCCTGAAATATCGGATGTATTGTATGCTATTCATCGCAAAAAAGGGATTATACCGCTATCGAACACATGGATTACTATGATTAATAGTGCCATTACCGTTGGCTTTGGTGGTTCTGTTGGTTTAGAAGGTCCATCTGCTACTTCGGGTGCTGGGATGGGTTCATTTTTATCACGATTTTTTCATCTTTCAAAAAAGCAAACCGTTCTTATGATTACTTGTGCAGGCACGGCAGCTATTGCTTCTCTATTCAAAGCACCTATTGCAGGTGTTGTTTTTGCACTCGAAATTTTTATGCTCGATTTTACACTTTCGTCGATATTGCCTTTACTCATTTCGGCAACAGTTGGTACTATTACCTCTTATTTTTTCTTTGGCAATGATATTTTGTACGATTTTAGTATTCTTTCGGTACCAAAGTGGTACGAAATGCCATTTTTTATCATTTTGGGAGTATTCACGGGTATTTTTTCTGTTTATTTTATTCGAATAAAAAATTGGTCGAATCGTATTTTCCACAAAGTTCATCATCCACTTCAAAAAATATTGTTGGGTGGTTTTACATTGGGCATTATGATTTTTTTTATGCCTGCACTTTTTGGCGAGGGGTATCAAACGGTTAATTCTTGTTTACATGGTGATTATAGTTTTCTGTTTGCCAAAAGTCCTTTTTACGAATACAGACAAAATATTTATGCTGTGTTAATGATGTTTTTGGCACTAATCGTATTAAAGTCGGTTGCAACTTTTTTTACTCTCGAAGCAGGCGGTATTGGCGGAATCTTTGCTCCTATTCTTTTTCTTGGATCGAGCATTGGCTTTTTTGTGTCCATCCTTCTCAACATAATAGGTGTTTATGTTGTTCCAAGTAATTTTGCTATGGTTGCTATGGCAGGCATGTTATCTGGCATTATGTTTGCACCACTTACAGGCATCTTTCTTATTGCTGAAGTTACACACGGTTACGATTTAATTATTCCTCTAATGATTGTTAGTGCTACCTCGTATGCCATTGTTCGAAGCAAATATCGCTATTCCATTTTTATGAAGCACCTTGCCGACAAAGGCATCCTGTTCGGACATCATAAGGGCAAAAATATTGTTGCATCGATGAATATTGAGCAACTGGTTGAAACAAACTTTCATACTGTTAAACCACAAACTACCCTTAGAGAACTAACTAATGTAATTGCTAAATCGAAACGTAATATTTATCCGGTAATTGACAACGAAGGACATCTGATAGGACTTGTTTACTTAGATCATATTAAGCATTTAATCTTTAACGAAAAATACTACGATACATTAACTGTTGCTAATTTACTTGTCGAACCCGAAAATATCATACAAATGAGCGATCCTATGTCGAAAGTTATGAAAATATTTCACGAAACAGGTTCTTTTAACTTACCCGTTGTAGAAAACGGTAAATACAAAGGCTTCCTTTCAAAAGCAACCGTAATGACTGCTTTTCAGAAAAAAATTTATGCTCAATCGGAGGAGTAACCTTTTGCTTTTTTATAACGTATAAGCAACGTATTTTTAATTTTATGATTAGAAACGAGCAAGTAGTTTTAAAGGTAAAAGTTAATAATAACTTTATTATAGAACAAATTAATTTTATTCGGACTCAATGGTTACGATTTGACATATATATTGGGCAACACATATCGAAAATATTAGGTGACGAACAAACCAACGAGTTAATTAAACATCTAAAAGAAAATTCAACCCAGGAGCGAATCATTATTCAGCTTCAGCACCAACGATTCTGGCTTCAATATTTACCAGGTAACGAAGGCTATTTGATTGAATTTTTAATTTACAATCCTTTTGAAACCTTTTCGTTATCAAATAAATTTAGTTTCGAGTTGCTTGAATTGTCCGAAGATGGTATTATTCTTACCAATTCATTTGGTCAAATTATATACGCCAATAGTGCTTTTTGCAAGCTTTCGAAATATTCATTAGATAATTTAGCCGGTAAAATGTTTTATCCCATTTTTATTCACTCCGAAAACTATTCTGCTTATATCAGCAAAGATGTGTGTAACGATAAAATGATTTGCATGGACGGCAGCATTGTGCCCGTTAAAATTAGACCCAAAAAAATACAAGTTAGCGAAAACGAACACATCGTAGCATACATTGTTAATAATTTAACCCATATTCAAAAAGTCGAGAACGAAATATGGTTCAGAGAGCAATTGTTAGAGAGCATCTTTTTTTCGTTGCAAAAATTTTTGTTTTCAAAAAATTGGACCGAAAACGTATCGATTGTATTCGAACATCTAGGTTTAGCTATTAAGGCTTCTACCATTACACTATACGAAAACTTTATTAACAATCACGAACAATTGCACATGAAGCCTTATGCCGAATGGATAAATCCTGCTATTAAACATCATAATTCAAGCAATACAACCTCTATACCTTATTTTCCTGTGTACGAACAATTGTTTTGCAAGCTTTCTGGCGGAGAAGTTTACTTCATTGAACAAGAAGAATTTTATTACATCAATCGTACCGACTCTGCTATTTTGGTGCCAATATTTGTTGACACACAATGGTGGGGCTTTTTGTGCGTAGCCTTCCCTCAACCACTTAAAATTTGGAAAACAACAGAAATACAAACCTTCAAGCAAATTGCTTCTATTATTGGTGCAGCTGTATATCAACATCGTATTATTAGCGAACAATTATATTTGAAAGAAAAATTCGAACAAAGTAATCGAATAAAAACATCTTTTCTATCGAATATCAGTCACGAACTCAGAACACCCTTAAATTCCATTATCGGATTTTCAGACCTGCTCAGTAAAAACATTCCTCCCAACGAAAAACTTAACGAATATATACACCATATTCAGCAAAATAGTTTTAAATTACTCAAAACGATTGACCATTTGATTGAATTTGCAAAATTAGAATCGAAAAGTTCGACTGTACATATCAGTTCGTTTAACATTCATTTGTTTCTTACAGAAATGTCTTTCGTTACTCAACAAAAACTTATTAAAGAAAACAAGAAAATACAGGTCAATCTGAACTGCAACGATCAACAGTGGGAAATAACAACCGATAGAAAAAAACTAAAACAAATATATGAGCATCTAATTGATAATGCTATCAAATACACCTATTCGGGACTTATTGAAATAGGATGTCTTGAAAAAAAAGACTTTTATGAGTTTTATATTCTCGACACCGGTATTGGCATAGATCCTACACGACAACAAATGTTTTTTAAAAGTTTTAACCAGCAGGATGTTGAACTTTTTCGTACCAAAGCAGGCTTAGGTATAGGTCTTACCATTACTCAAAAATTAGTTGCATTATTACAGGGCAAAATAAGCTTGCAATCAACCCCAAACAAAGGCACCATATTTTTTGTACAACTACCTAAAATCATTGCCCCTAATACAGTAAAACTATCAGAAATTACAGAAAACGATGAAACAGAAATCATATACGTTTACGACAACGACGACGAACTGTACACTAAACTATATTCCATACTTCGTCTGCAATACACAAAAGTTAAAAGAGTAAGACAACTCAACGAAATTCAATCCGATGCTTCTTATATCATTGTCAATATGAATCATACAAATACTAACCTTCAGAAAGAACTTAATACAATAACACAAAAATTTCCTTCAGCAAAAATTATTACACATCAGTACAAAAACACTGCAACAATTATGCAAAAAATGTCCTTTTCTAAAAATGAAGATCAATCATACTGGAACATCCTCAGCAAAATAAAAATGTCAACCATAAAAAAAACATAATTATATGAAACATTTGTATTATTTCAGGCAATCAATGGTTTTTATAATTTTTCTTTCGTTGTTTGTTATTCATACCAGGTCATTATTTGCACAGCAAACAGTAAATAGTCAGGTTGTTATACAACGCGAAGCAGAATTTCCGGGTGGCGATGCGGCCATGATACGATATATTTACGAAAACCTTGTTTGGCCCGAACAGATTAAAGGTACTTCTATAGACGATGTAATGATAATTAGTATGGATGTAAGGGCCGATAGCCTTATCGAAAACATTGTATATTTAAAAAAAGTTGGCCATGGAATAGACGAACAAGTAGTAGAATTACTTAAACGCAAAAAATTTTTACCCTCTATTCAAAATGGCATTCCTGTTAAAATGAATATTGTTTTGAACATACCTATTCGACATGCCAAAAAATAATCCCAACTGATGCAAAAGAAAAAATATCCATTTCACAAAATGGGACAACATACTCTTTTTTATTTTTCAAATAATGTGTATGTTTGCAAAAACTTGATCTTGTGAAAACACTTACATTTAATGAATTACGAAAAATAAAAGACTCGCTGCCCGATGGTGCCATTAAAAAAATTGCGCAAAAATTAGGTCTTAGCGAAGAAACGGTATTAAACTATTTTGGCGGAGCTCATTACAGTCAACACTCTACTACCGGCATTCACACCGAAAAAGGACCTGATGGAGGTTTCGTATGCATCGACGATTCAACTATTTTAGAATTAGCATTGAAAATGATCGAAGAATCTCAAAACGAGCAAAATGGACAAAAAAAATAGCCTTGAAAAGATTGCTTACGAACTTACAAATTCCAGTACAGCCCAGTTATTAATATACAAGCATCCTCTCAATCACCCTTTACCCGATAGGGAAGTACTTTACAAGATTATCCAGCACCTGCGGCAATGTCTTTTCCCGGGCTTTTTCGGCGAAAGCCCTTTTCATATCTCATGGAAATCGAAAATTGAGAATCTTTTAGATTCAACTGTAGAACTTTTGGCCGAACAAATTTACCGTGGTCTGTGTTTAGAGTGCTCCGATCTTAATTATTCCAGCTGCAAACAATGCCTTACCGAATCTAAAAATTTGGCTTATAGCTTTATTGACACACTACCACAAATACAGGAAATGCTGTCTAAAGATGTTGATGCTATTTACAAAGGCGACCCTGCATCAAAAAGTACACGCGAAGTTATACTTTGCTATCCCGGTATTCTGGCTATTACAAACTATCGAATTGCTCACGAATTGTACAAATTGCATATTCCGGTTATCCCTCGAATGATAACTGAGTTTGCCCATTCTGAAACAGGCATCGATATTCATCCAGGAGCTAAAATAGGCGAATACTTTGCAATAGATCATGGTACAGGAATTGTCATTGGCGAAACGTGCGAAATTGGTAATCATGTAAAAATTTATCAGGGCGTTACATTAGGAGCAAAAAGTTTTCCGCTCGACGATCAGGGCAATCCTATAAAAGGTATTCTTCGTCACCCTATTGTCGAAGACCATGTTATTATTTATGCCGAAGCCACTATACTCGGTAGGGTTAGAATAGGACATCATTCAATTATTGGTGCCAACCAATGGATTACTAGCGATGTGCCACCCTATACCAAACTAACTATACATCTTTAGTTTTTTTTCTTATACCAATCACTTATTCTGCTCGATAAGCTAATGGTATTGGTAGTTAAGGCAAGATGATATGCCGACCGTGCATAATGAAACTGAAAACGATAGAGTTTTATGCCAAATCCCCACGATAAACCTGTTGTTGACATGCGGGTATGCGTCCCCAACTCTTTACGACGCTGAAAATTGTAACCCAAAGCCACATATACATTCTTTAACAACAATATATCAGTAGCCACAACAACATGACGCAACCCTTCTTCGAGCCACAACTCAGCACGAGTAGGCTTTCTGGATGTATCCCTATCAATGATGGTTATATCCTTATATGCCGATAGATCCCAATTGTTGAGATTCATGAATGTTACAGATATACAAAATGGTGCATGTTTCAGCTTTTTACTTACACCAAACTCAACACTTGCATTTATGCGTTCGTTTTGATTATCGTAATATGGCTTAATCATGGCACCTATGTTTTTAATGGCAACTGCCAAAGTCCATAAATGTTCGGGTAAGTAGTAACGTAAACCTGCATCGAATGCAATAGCAAAAGAGCTATAAGTATCGTACTGCGAAAATATAGGTTTAGCAGCAAAGCCGTATGTCAATAGCGAATCGCTTCGAAAAGGACGAGAATACGCCAGATATAATGAATAATCGGAAGCGTGAAAATTGCCTTGCCAGTTGCCCAACTCGTCGAATCGTTGAAATGTTCCGTAATTAAAAAAAATCATGCCCACAAAAAAATTACCATAAGTCTTTTTGGAAAAACCCAATCCCACTGAACCTGCTAAAACGTCAGCCAATAGACGGTTTGTGCTAAGTAAAGGCTGAAACTGCGTGGAATCGCTCATCAAAGCTGGATTTTCGAATACAAACGAAGGCTCATTGCTCATTAAACTAATATTCCTGCCACCCAACGAAGCAACATGAGCCGAAGCCGGTAATTGTAAGAACGAGTAAGCCGAATTCCCTCCAATTTGAGACAAAGCAAAGAAACTAGATAATTCCAAAATGGAAAATAATAAATATTTCATATTTAGCTAAAACGCAAAAATAATGAAAATATTATAGCTTATGAGTAGTTGCAATTTTTAAAGAAGCTTTTATTTATTTTATGCAACAGAGATTTTTATTATGAAATTAGATATAAGTAAAAAATTGTGGAGCTGCCGGGAGTCGAACCCGGGTCCAAACAAGGAATAAAATTGCTTTCTACATGCTTAGCTTGTGGTTGGTTGTCGGATATACGCTGGTCACAAGCAACCTACGTATATCTTAGCTCCTTATTTTCGAAGCGAAACCGGAGCTTTTTCGCTTCTATCCCTGTTTTACGACACTCCGATATCAGACGCCACAGGGAAAGGGCATCTGCGGAGTGCTCGTTCTTTGTCTCCTTGAGACAAAGAATAAACCGCTATTTATTAAGCGGCGAGTGCATAATCAACGTTGCCAGTTATTGGCTCGAGAACCTGTTTTACGAGCGTATTCTCATGGCTCGGCATGCTTACAATTCCATTCACATGCTGTCAAAACCAGGTCAGCCCCTTAATTTATTTTGCGAATATACTAAAAAATAGTTTTATTCACAAATTTAATGCCATGTTTATTGTTTGACAGATATAGTTTATTTGTTCGTCCGATATGGTTAAAGGTGGGGCAATTCGAATAGCATGTGGATTGAATAAAAACCAGTCGAGCAAAATACCTCGGTCAAAGCAGTATTTAATAACCTGTTGAACACGACTTTCGGAATTAAAGGAACTTAACTGAATAGCTATCATGAGTCCCTTTCCTCTGACCTCTACTGAACTGTTGGCATGAATACCTGAGAAAAACTGGTTTTCTTTGTGTTGAACGTTCTCAATTAAGTGGTTTTTTTCGATAAATTCTATAGAAGCGAGTGATGCAGCACAAGATAATGGATTTCCCCCAAATGTGGTTAAATGTCCAAGTGTAGGATTGCTTTTAAATGTCGACATAATGCTTTCGTTAGCCATTAACGCAGCTAATGGCAAGCCTCCTCCCAAAGCTTTAGCTAAAATAAGTACATCGGGTACTATATCGAAATGTTCGTATGCAAAGAATTTGCCTGTTCGTCCAATGCCGGTTTGAATTTCATCGAAAATAAGTAATGCCCCTTGTTGTTTGCAGGTTTCATAGATTGCTTGTAAAAACTTTGGTTGAATGGGCATGTAACCTGCCTCACCTTGAATTAGTTCGACAAAAATAGCTGCAGTTTTAGATGTTATTTTATCAAGTGTTTCTACAACATTAAATTCAATAAAGTCAACATCATTAAGAAATGGTCCGTATGTAATATAATAATCTTGATTAGACATTAAGCTCATAGCGCCAATAGTACTACCGTGATAAGCATTTTTGCAGGCAATAATTTGCTTTCGTCCGGTGTAGCGACGTGCAAGTTTTATTGCTGCATCAATGGCTTCGGCACCTGAGTTGAGAAAATACACCTGATTTAATTGATGTTTTGTGAGTTTAGATAATTTTTGAGCCAGCAAGACTTGTGGGGATTGAATATGTTCGCCATATACCATTGTGTGCAAAAAACGTTCAGTTTGTGTTTTAATGGCTTCTACAACAAAAGGGTTGTTGTGACCAATGTTGCTAACAGCAATTCCGGATATGCAATCTAAGTAAGGTCTATTACGGTCATCGTAAATATATTCGCCCTCTGCTCGTGACACTTGTAAAGCCAATGGATTATCGGAAGTTTGGGCAACATGCCTGAAGAACAAATCTCGTAAAGTTGTCATTTTACTTCAGAATCACGTTAAGTGTTTTTATCAATTCATCTTTGTACGATTTACCTATTGGTAATAGCCTGGTACCTTCGTTGGTTTTAATAAGTACAGAATTTTCTTCAATACCTTTAATTTTATTAATGTTGATGATATACGAACGATGGATGCGTTTAAATTTATTGGGCGGCAATTTTTCTTCAATGGCTTTCATAGTAAAGTGAATGGTATATTTTTCTTCAAATGTATTTATAATGATGTAGTTTTCGAGTGCTTCAATGTAAAGAATATCGTTAAAGTTTAATTTCAATAGCGTGGCGTTTTTCTTAATAAATATTTCATCGGAACTAGTATTTTTATTATTTAATGGTTTGACCGACATAAAATTGTCAATTTTTTTAAACGCACGGTCAATGGATTTATAAAATCGAGCATAATTAAAGGGTTTTAGCAAGTAATCGGTAACATCGTACTCGAAGGCTGTAACAGCATATTTATCTTTTGCAGAAACAATAATAATCTGGCTATTGGTTTGTTTAAGTGTGTTTAAAAAATCTATTCCATTCATTTCGGGCATTTCGATATCTAAAAAAATAAGATGAACGGGCTCTTCTAAAGACGCCATCTGATTAATGGCATCAATCGCATTGGAATAAGACTGAAGTAGCTTAAGCGAATCGGTACGATTGATATACTCTTCCAAAATTTTTCGCGACATTTTATCATCGTCAATAATAATACAATTCATTGCCATAGATTATTGTTTTTGGTTACTTCGTCAAATAATATTTAGTGTTCATAAAATAATTACTAAATTTACAATCATTATTACGTTAAAACTAAAATAGAGTTATAACTTTATGAGCCTTTTTTTTAAACTTTTTTGCATAATTCTAATTTTCAATGTATTGCCATTGCATTTTTTTTCACAAAAATCGTTAATAGTTAAAATAAAGCCTGAATATAAGCATTTGTGTAAAAGTAATTCATTAGAAATAAACTCGCTGCAAATATTATTGAAAAATTACTCATACAAAATTAAACAATTATTCCCGAATGCATATATGCCCGATTCATCTTATATTTTTTTTCCATATTGTGTCGATATTTCTACGATTTATGAATTGTCGTTGGACGAAAATTTTCAAACAAATGATTTAACAAAAAAAATTTCACAACTGCCCGAAGTATTATACTGTCACGAAAAAGATTATCCCGAACTATTATTTTTGCCAAATGATCCGGCTGTAGGTGTTCAATACTACTTACACAATGTAAAAGCGTTCGATGCGTGGGATATGTATAAGGGCGATAGTACAGTGGTGATAGGTATTGTTGATACAGGAGTAGAGCTCAGCCACGACGATTTGTGGGCAAATATTGCCTATAATTATAGCGACCCGATAGATGGTACAGATAACGATGGCGATGGTTATGTCGATAATTTTCGTGGATGGGATATGGGTAACAACGACAACAGTCCCGAGTGGAGCGAAAATTCGTTTGGTGCAAATCCGCATGGAGTTTTTGTATCAGGCATGGCTGCCCCATCGACCAATAACGGAATAGGCATTTCTGGTGTAGGGTTTAAAACACGTTTTTTACCCGTAAAAATTATTGATTCGATGGGAGTGCTCTCACGCAGTTACGAAGGTATTGTATATGCTGCCGATCATGGGTGTAAAATCATAAATTGTTCGTGGGGAAGTCCGGTTCCTACAGACTTTGGTTACGATGTAGTGCGTTATGCAACATATAATAGAGGTGCTTTAATTTTTGCAGCTGCTGGTAATAATGGAAATACGTCGAACGATATATATTATCCGGCTGCATACCCCGAAGTTGTGTGTGTGGCTGCTACTAATCAGCACGATGTTAAATGGGAAAAGTCGTGTTATGGATACCATGTTGATGTAGCAGCACCCGGTGAAAATGTTTACTCTACATACGCAAACAATGGTTACACATTTGGTTGGGGGACATCGTATGCTTCACCATTGGCTGCGTCGGTTGCAGCATTAATATATGGCTATTATCAGCATAAACTCAACCCTTTTCAGCTCAGAGCCATTTTAGAGCATAATTCAGATCGTATCGATACCATTGCGGCCAATACATTATATCAAAACAAAATAGGAAAAGGTCGCGTTAATGCTTTAAATGCAATAAGTCAAACAGTGGAAAAATCTGTTTATTTATTTAATTTTCAGATAGAAGAAGTTGGCGATACTTCTATTTTGTCCTTTACTATGGTAAATTTGTTTAAACCGTTACAAAATATAAATATTTATGTAACAACTCAACATCCTTATTTGTCTGTTTGCGATAATTTAAGTTTTGTTCAGTTAGACAGTTTACAAATAGTGAATAATCAGCTCACCAGGTGTCGTTTTGTGTTGAACCCGAATTGTCCGTTTGACGATGAAGTAGATTTTTTTATTCATGTAGAAGCCGATGGATATAGCGATGTGTTTTATTATAGATCTTCCATCAATAAGTCGTATGCCGATATAACGAATGGCACTATTACATTAACTGTCTGCTCAAATGGACGTGTGGGCTATAATACCTTAGCACCTGTTAGAGGTAAAGGGCTTGTTTATTCTGGAAATATATCGTTAATAAGCGAAATGGGACTTTTTATTTTGAGCAAAAATAAAGCTTCGTATTGTTTTTCTGGTCGGCATGATTTTAGCACTATTTCTAAGGTCTCCATTAGCGAAGATAACCATGTTGTACGAAGCTATTCTAAGTATAACGAAACATTTTCTCAAAATGTTTTAAACGTGGAAATAGAACAGCAACATGTTTTATATAAAACCGATTCGATGGATGATGTTGTTAAAACAACCTATCGTTTAATCAATAAAAATCAAACACAGCTCGATTCGGTATATTTAGGCTTGTATTCCGATGTTGATTTGTATAATAGCCAAAAAAATATTGTTCGTTACGATAGTTTGTTGCAGTTAATGTATGTTTTTGCTCCGGTTATTAATGGAATTCATACTGGGTTTTTGTTAGTTGGTCATTTGCCACGTTGTTATTATGCCATTGATAACAACGGATATGCTCAAAGTATTAAAGCCGACGATGGAATAGACGTAAGTGAATTGAAGCAAGCTGTAAAACAAAACCGATGGAGTGCAGGAAATATTGACGGCAACGATGTCTCAGTATTGGTTGCATATGGTCCTATTGCAATACAAGCGCAAGATACAGTTGAATTTACGTTTTGGATGATTATGGGCAAAAATTATCAAGAACTGATAAAAAATACGCAAACCATTAAATTGTTGTACGATACTACTATTCACATCATAAGCGTTGCAGAAAGCGATAATCGTTTATTTCCTAATCCAACAA
>CALGPK010000055.1 GCA_937960415.1 uncultured Bacteroidales bacterium
GGGGAGTGTTTTGTTTTTCATGTTGCTCGTCTTCGAATTGACTTAAAAAACACAAAAATGCAAGAAATGGTACATCTATTGATTGCATTTTTATAGGCAGAATTTTTCAAAAAACGGGTAAAAACAAGAAAAGTAAAATAAAAGCAATAACTTTGTAAAAAAGTTTTATGAAAAGCGTAATCGAAACCGATAACGATTATGTGTGTGAAATTCATTCGCCTATTTTTCAATTACTTAATAGTAAACAAGTAGAGCTGATTCGTAGTAGCAAAACTCAGGTAATCTTTCATCGGGGTGAAAATTTGACTAAACAAGGTGCATACTCATCATATATTTTATTTATTATAAAAGGATTAGTAAAAAAACATATAGAAGATGAAAGTGATAAGTATTTAAATTTGAGTTTGCATGCTTCGGGCGAACTGATTGGTTTGTCGAGTCTTTTCAGGCAAAAAAAATATACTTATACTACCATAGCTCTTAAAGAAACTCAGGCATTTTTAATAGAAAGCTCCAGTTTGCAGGCTGTTCTTAAAGAAAATTCGGACTTCTCGTACGAAATGATACAGCGATATTGCAAGGAAAACCAACGAATAATGGATCTTTTGCACAACATGACGTTTAAGCAGATGTATGCTCGATTGTCTAAAACCCTGCTATATCTTGATGAATGGAGTGTAGAGCAAATTTTTCAGTTGCTTACTCGAAAGGATATTGCTGCTTTTGCTGGTCTTTCGGTCGAAACTACCATTAAATTACTTAAAGAATTTGAGCAGGAAAAAATTATTGAATTGCACGATAAGGCAATAACAATAGTAAATAAAAACAAACTTTACGAATATTCGCAACTATGAAGTTCTTGACTTACAACGATGCCATCGATTACTTGTATAACAAAGCACCTTTATTTAGCCGGATGGGTAAAGTGGCATATAAAGCCAATCTGGATAATACGTTAAAACTCGATGCGTATTTTAAGCATCCTCATAAAAGCTATAAAACGATACATATAGCAGGAACCAATGGCAAAGGTTCCGTTGCTCATACCATAGCGGCCATTTTAATGGATGCAGGATATAAAACAGGTCTTTATACCTCGCCTCATCTTAAAGATTTTAGAGAACGTATAAAAATAAATGGATTAAATATTAGTGAAGCATATATTCTCGGCTTTCTGAATCAATATTGGCAGCTAATTGAAGATATTCAACCGTCGTTTTTTGAAATAACTACCATAATGGCTTTTCAATATTTTGCCGAAAATAAGGTTGATATAGCAGTTATAGAGACAGGTCTGGGTGGACGGTTAGATTCTACTAATATTATTGAGCCATTGCTTTCAATTATTACGAATATTGGCTGGGATCATAGCGATTTATTAGGCAATACACTCGAGAAGATAGCATACGAGAAAGCCGGTATTATAAAAAAACACGTGCCAGTGATTATTGGCGAGCATCAAACACCTACCGATGCTATTTTTCAGAATAAAGCTTATCAGGAGCAATGCGACCTTATTTTTGCCGACGACGAATATACTATCGAAAATTATTTTATTACGCAAAACCAGTTGCTTCAACTTAGTGTAAATAAAAGAGGACGGACCCTTTATCCGGGGTTAAAATATCAACTTATTGGTTATTATCAGTCTAAAAATGTTCCAACCATTCTTGCTGCAGTTAATTATTTAAATAAGTTAGGTTTTCTGATACAAGATAAAAATATCTATCATGCTTTTCGATATGTGGTTGACCTAACCCAATTTAGAGGACGCTGGCAGGTGATACACCAACAACCATTAACCATTGCCGACATTGGTCATAACAAACCTGCACTGGAACATAATATTCGACAATTGCTTCGAATGAAGAAAAATAAACTTTTTTTTGTTGTGGGTTTTATGAACGACAAGGATATACATTCAATTTTGCCCTTGTTTCCGACCGATGCATATTACTTTTTTACAGAAGCCCCCATACCTCGCAGTATAAAATCGGACGTATTGAAGCAAATGGCTTCCAATTTTGGTTTATACGGACAAAGTGAACCGAGCCCCGGAAAAGCATTAACAAAAGCCATCGATTTAGCTCAACCAAACGATATGGTGTATGTAGGTGGAAGTACATTTATTGTAGCAGAGGTGCTTTAAGTCGATTTATTCAATAGGATCTTTTGAAAAAGGTGAACTATTGAATTCGTTGAGTTTATCCCGATATAGAAAAATAACCATGGGAATTGAAGAGAAACAAGCTAAATGATATGTTTTTCTTAATCGTTGTACAACATAAATTTTTAGCATAATTTGGATTAGATTTATTTTCGTTTCAGCACTTTTTTTACGGCTTCTACAATGGCATTACGATCCATTTTGTACTTATGCATCAACTCTCGTGGTGCTCCCGATTCGCCAAAACAATTGTTCATTCCAACCATCTCAACCGGTATGGGTTTGTGCGTGGCTAACACTTCTAAAACAGCCGACCCCATACCTCCCATAATCTGATGTTCTTCGGCAGTAACGGCACAGCCACATGTTGTAGCTGTTTGTATTATAGTATTTATATCAATAGGTTTTATGCTATAAATGTTGACAACGGTACAGTAAATTTGTTCTTTCTTAAGAATCTGATAAGCCTCTATAGCTTCCCATACCAAATGACCTGTTGCGTAGATAACGCAATGGTTGCCTTCGGTTATTATTTGAGATTTACCGATAATAAACTCAGCGTTTTCATCGGTAAAATCGGGCATGGCTTCGCGCCCGTAACGGATATAGACGGGTCCGCTTGTTTGCTCAACAGCTGCCCAAACGGCTTTTACGGTTTGTGTAGCATCGGCAGGCGATAAAATAGTTATGTTTGGTAGTGCTCTTAATGCAGCAATATCTTCCAATGCTTGATGAGTTGCACCATCTGGACCAACAGATATACCTGCATGAGCTCCTCCTATTTTTACTGGCAAGTTATTGTAACAAACAGAAACACGAAGTTGATCCAGCGCTCGCATTACAATAAATGTAGCATACGATGCTACAAAAGGAATTTTGCCGGTTAGTGATAATCCTGCTGCAAAAGTAATGGCATTTTGTTCGGCTATCCCTAACGAGATAAAACGCTCGGGAAAATAATGGGCAATAGCATCCATTCCTACCGAATGGGTTATGTCTGAGCCAATGCCCACAACTTGAGGATAATGTTGAGCTACCTGTTTTAACCCTTTGCTAAAACCTGTACGCGTTGGAATATTTTGTTTAATAGTGAAAGTAGCCATGTTCCAGTTCTTTTAAAAATTGTTCGGCTTCGGTTTTCGATGGTGCTTTTCCGTGCCATCGATAATCGTTTTCGATAGAAGGAACACCTTTTCCCATTGATGTCTGAGCAATAATTACTTTGGGTTTGAGTAATACTGAATTAATTTTTGTAAAAGTATGTAATATTTGGTTTATATCATTACCATTGATAACTGTTACATGCCACCCAAACGAATCCCATTTGAGTGAAAGAGGTTCGATTTCCATTACATCTGATGTTTTGCCATCAATTTGAAGTCCGTTTCTATCAACTATGCAAATTAAATTGTCGAGATGGTAATGTCCAGCAGCCATTGCAGCTTCCCATATCGAACCTTCCTGAAGCTCTCCGTCGCCACAAATGCAAAAAACTCTCGATGAACTTTTATTTATTTTTAAACCCATAGCAATGCCTGCAGATATTGACAAACCCTGCCCAAGGCTACCTGATGAAATTTCGATACCGGGTAATCCTTTGTCTTTACCTGGATGACCTTGTAAACGAGAATTAAGTTTACGTAATGTTTTCAATTCGTTGACGTCAAAATAACCGGCACGAGCCAGTGTAGCATAAAGTACCGGTGCTACATGTCCAATAGACAAAATTAGCCTATCACGTTCTTCCCACATTGGGTTTTGTGCATCGTGTTTCATTTCGCTAAAGTAAAGAGAGGTAAATACATCGACCAAACCGAGTGAACCACCTAAATGCCCGGAACCTGCTTCGGCAAGCATTTCTATAATATCACGTCGTATATGGTAAGCTATTTCTTGTAAATAAAGAAGTTTTTCCATAGTTATGGTAAGTTTTCGTACGAAACGATATCTTCTACAATAAATGCCGAAGGATATGATTGCTGTATCAATTTAAATAATTTGTATGCTTCGAGTTTTGTCCTAAAATCGCCTATTTTGACTTTAAAAAAAGGTTCTTTGTAACTGATATATGATTCAAAAGAAGGATAAGCATTTCTTAGGTCGGTACGAATTTTGTTTGCCTGGTTTTTTGCATCGTTGCCCGAGCCAAAATACACCTGAATACGATAACCTGGCACCCCTTTTGCTTTTTGATTTACCTGTATGTGTTTTTCGATAAGTACTTCGGTATTGGTTTGAGAAATAATATTTACGTTGCCCCAGTTTACATCGTTTTGCCTGAGCTGACTAAAAATAGCCGGCTGAGATATAATACAATGTGTTGAAAATAAGAATAATATGACTAATAATATAAGTTTCATTACTCAAATAGATAAGGTGAGAAACTTATGACAGGTACATTCGATTCATTAACAATATTATGAGCAGTAAGTCCCATTATCAGAGCAAATGGATTGGGTTGTTCGGTCATGATGGCTATGAGGTTGGCTTTTTGTTCATCGGCATATGTTAAAATACTCGAAGTCATATCGTTCCCTATCAGTATTTGTTTTTTTGTTTTGATATTCCGGTTTTTTAAATAATCTTCGGTTTGATTGGTATAAAGTGTTAGCTTTTTTTTAACGCTTTGAGCTTCGGTTTCGGCAACACCAAGTATGTGTATTTCTGACTTGAAAATGTGAGCCAGCTCAGCAACAAAAGGTACTTTTTTTCGTGAGTCTTTGGTAATATCAATAGGAAGAATGATTTTTTTTGGTTCGCATGGTGCATATTTTTTACGGATGGTAATGATTGGACAGGGTGAGTCGATTACTACTTTGTAAGCATTTGAGCCCAGTATCTTTTCTTCAAAACCACTAACTCCATGAGTTCCCATTACGATTAAATACGAATCATCGTATTTGGCCTGATTGCATATTTCTGTAAAGATTTTACCTTCTCGAATCTTGTATTCTATTCCGAATTTTGCTTGTTTCTGATATTTTTCTAAAATTTTTTTAAAAAAGTCTTCAATGCAGTTACTCAACGTTGACGTGAATTCGTACATAACAAAAGGTGCTTCAAAATTTTTTTTCTTAACCACATGAATCATTTTAATTTTTGCTTCAATTTTGTTGGCAATCAAAATAGCATGTTCCAGGGCATTAATCGAATCGGACGAAAAATCAATAGGTACTAATATCGATTTCATATTATTTGTTTTCACAAAACTAATAATATTTTATTGAAAAATTTACGTTAAAAGTCAAAATGATGTTTTTTATGCTTCCATCGTCGGTGCGACCATAACCATTGAGTGGGGTCGTTGTAAATATGTGTTTCGAGTTTTTTCATGTATCGTTTAGTAATTTCATTTTCCTCTAAATGTTGACCTGGTTCGTATAGAATGTCGAAGGTAATTTCGTAGTAGCCTCTTCTGACACGATTAATATGAACATAAACAACCGGAAGGTTCAAAAGTCGGGTATATTTCTCAGGACCTTGAAGACAAGCGGTATCTTGATTTAAGAACGTTATCCAAATGGCTCTTTTTATGTTTGAAGGGCTCTGGTCGGCAACGAGTGCAAAGAATACCTTTTGATTAGCATATTTTTCAAAAACAGTGGAAGTGGAATAAATTGAACAAAGTTCAATACCAAACTTACTTCTACTGGTTTTGAAGTATTCATCAAAATATTTGTTCGATAAAGGCTTGTACAAAGCTATGGTTTTTTGTTTAAGTTCTATTCCTGCTAATAATGCTGCCCATTCCCAATTTCCGTAATGTCCTAAAACACCTATTACGCCATTGTATTTATCGTAGATATCATGCATCAGGTTTAAATTCAACGCATGAATATGCTTTTTTAATGTAGTACTATTTAACGTAAATCCTTTTATGGTCTCTATGGTTAAATCGGTAATATTGCGATAAATTGGAAAAATGAGGTTTTCGAGTTCCTTTTTAGAGATGCCAGGAAAAGAATTTTTAAGGTTTTGTCGAATTACTTTCAATCTATACTTTACAATGTATCTTAAAGTAAATGCAAGAACATCAGAAATAACATATAAAATCCATAAAGGAAGAATAGAAAAAACGACAACTAAAAATCTGAATATCAAATATAAAATAAACGACATTAGTTTGGTTCTTTGTTTTTTTTAGGAAATAATATAGAAATCAAAATGCTGCCAATGAGTACGGAAAGTACTATGTAAAGAGAGTACATAGTAGTAAATCCTTTTTCTTTCAACCAATCATGTAAAATAAGTTTAAAACCAATGAAAATAAGAAGGATTGATATTCCCACTTTTAAGAATCGGAAATATTTAATAACATGAACAATAAAGAAAAACAACGAACGTAGTCCTAAAATAGCAAATATGTTTGAAAAGAAAACAATGTATGGATCTTTAGTTACGGAAAATATAGCGGGTACGGAATCGATAGCGAATATTATATCGCTGAACTCAATAATTAGAAGCACAATGAATAAAGGCGTAACGTATATGGTTCCGTTTTGGCGAATAAAAAAATTTTGTCCGACATATCGAGGGTAAACCTTAAAATATTTCGATGTGAATTTAACTACGATATGGTTTCGAGCATCTATTTTTTCGGTTTTATTTCGTTCGATAAAAATTTTTATACCAGAATATAGCAGTATAGCCCCAAAAATGTAAAATGTCCAACTAAAATTCTGTATCATGCTCGAACTAAGAAAAATAAAAATAAAACGAAATACAATGGCGCCCAAAATACCCCAGAACAATACTCTTTTGTACTGCATTTCGTGTACGTTAAAACTATAAAAAATCATTAAAATAACAAACACATTATCTATCGACAGTGTATATTCTATCAAGTAACCAGTAATATATTCGAGGCTTAAATTTTTATTATATACATGGATGGCCTCTTCTAAACTTAAACCAGTAATACTTATCGGATGACCATGCTTATATGTGATAGATGATAAGTTTTCGAAAGAATCGATGCCGTGTAACAGATGACCATATATTCGGAGAAAAACATAAAAGCCAATAGCCATAAAAATCCACAACGCAGTCCATCCTAATGCTTCACGAAAGCTAATGACATGACTTTTTTTGTCGAAAATTCCCAGATCCAAAAACAAAACAAAAAGGATTAAAATAAGGAAGCCTCCAAAAAACAATAGCTCATTCATCTATACTGAATTTTACAGTTCAAATGTACATTAAATTTTTCAATAACACACAAGACGAATATAAATCCAGACCAACTTACTGTGCCGATAAATCCTCGAAGCATAGTATATTTGCCGAAACAATATCAAAAACAGGTAAAGCATTCAGCATGGTTTACTGGCATAGTGTAAAGGTCGGGTAGCTTTGCGGTGGCTCTTTTACGCTACTTGTTTTGGGGTAATACCGTGTACAAGTTTCTCAAAGCCATTGATCAGGAAAGGTTACGAAAGAATCATGTTTCGTTACGATTGCATTGAGACGAATCGTGTTGGGAGATTGCTTGGTCGGTTTTTCGCTCCGCTTAAACCTCATCGCTATGACGAGAGGAAAAACCTTACAGGTTTTAAAAACCTGTAAGGTTTAATATCATTGAGACGAATCGTGTTGGGAGATTACCACGCCCCGAATTACTTCGGGGCTTGTAATGACGGGGAAGTGCCGTCATGGCGAGTCCCGATGAATATCGGGACGAAGCAATCCCCCTTACACAGGTCTCTGTTTGTCTGCCGGATGACAAATGAATCAAACTCACAGGAGAAACTCGCAAAACCAAAGGTGTAGTAACTTGGAAGGGGAATTATGGAAGAAAAATACGAAAATAGAGACAAATAAAAAAAGCTTGCATTGAAAACAAAAATTGGCAATCTTTACAGAAAAAAATATTAGTTATGAGAAAAATATTAACCATCTTATTTGTAATCTTTTATGTTTTTACATTTTCCCAGTCGGTTAGCCTTGAAGATATTTGGCTAACGTATAAATTTTATCCTAAAAGTCTTGACGATTTTCGTTCTTTAAAAAATGGTGAAACATATACACTTTGCATTAATAACGATGCCATTGTTGAGTATAGTTATAAAACGGGTAAAGAGATAAAAAAAATCTTTCAGCTTAGCGAGGTAAAACAACCCAATAAGCCCTTAAAAATAGAAGACTATCAATTTTCCGATGATGAAAAAATTATCCTGATATCATCTGAAAAAGAGCGAATATATCGACATTCGTCCATAAATAAATATTATGTATGGAATATTGTTCAGAAACAGCTTTCAGAAGTATCGTCCGATAAGGTTCAGGAAGCCTCACTTTCGCCCAATGGTCAACTAGTTGCCTATGTCCGCAACAACAACCTTTTTTACAAGGACCTAAAAACAAATGCAGAATACGCTATTACCAACAATGGCGAAAAAAATAAAATTATCAATGGTATTCCCGACTGGGTTTACGAAGAGGAATTTAGTTTTTCAAAAGCATACGAATGGTCGCCCGATAATAAGTATATAGCTTATATTCGGTTCGACGAATCGAATGTGAAAGAATTCTCGATGACTATTTTTAAAGGTCTTTATCCCGAAGAATATCGATATAAATATCCCAAAGCCGGTGAAAAAAATAGCGATGTGTCGTTGCATATTTTCGACCTTACAAGCAAAAAAACATCAACCATTCAACTGGGCAACGATACAGATTTTTACATTCCCAGAATATACTGGACGAAGCTCCCGCATAGCTTGTTGGCAATGAAAATGAACCGCCTGCAAAATCACATGCAACTTTTTTTAATTAATGCCGAAACCGGACAAAATCAACTAGTTTACGAAGAAAAAAACAACACATACATCGAAGTTCCAGAAATTATTTTTTCGAAAGATGGTAAGTATTTTTTTATTACCAGCGATAAAAATGGATACAATCACATTTATCAGTATGATATGAATGGTAATCTAGTAAAACAAATAACCGATGGAAGATGGGATGTAACCAAATTACATGGGTTAGACGATGCTCAACAATTACTGTTTTATACATCAGCAGAAACTTCGCCTTTGAGAAGAAATGTATATTCTATTCATGTGCATACGCTTGTAAAAAAACGATTGACCAAAGAAGAGGGTTACAACGAGGCTACTTTTAGTCAGAATTTTAAATATTTTATCAATGAATTTTCGAGTGCCGAAATAGCACCTACATACTACTTGTGCGACCATGAAGGAAAAATTATTCGAATCGTCGAAAATAACGATGAACTAAAACAAAAAATGAAAGAAACTTTATTCTCTAAAAAGGAATTTGTTGTTTTAAAAACAACCGAAGGAGTTGATCTCAACGCGTGGATTATGAAACCCTTCAATTTTGATCCATCAAAAAAATATCCGGTAATGTTTTGCATTTATGGTGGACCGGGTTCGCAAGAAGTGCTCGACCGTTGGGATTATAACAGTTTATGGTATCAGCATCTGGCATCGAAAGGTATTATAGTGGTGGCTGTAGATAATCGCGGTACAGGTGCACGAGGAGCTGAATTTAGAAAATGTACATACCAAAACCTTGGTAAATATGAGGCAATTGATCAGATTGAAGCCGCTAAAGCTTTAAGGCAGTTTAGCTTTGTCGATACTTCGCGAATAGGTATTTGGGGCTGGAGTTTTGGTGGTTATCTTTCTACGCTATGCTTGGCCAAAGGCAATGGTGTCTTTAAACTAGCTGTGGCTGTAGCACCGGTTACCAATTGGCGATTTTACGATTCTATTTATACCGAACGATATAATGGTTTGCCACAACATAATCCCGCCGGATACGACGATAATTCACCCATCAACAATGTTAAAAAAATTAAAGGAAAGTACTTATTAATTCATGGCACTGCCGACGACAATGTGCATTTTCAAAATAGTGTAGAATTAGTTAAAAAACTTGTAGAGCACAACAAATATTTCGAAACTATGTATTATCCTAATTCAAATCATGGAATTTACACCGGAAAAAATACACGATATCATTTATTCAACAAAATGACCAATTTTATTGTAGAAAATTTGTAATTTTGCAAATTATTTGCCCGGATGGCGGAATTGGTAGACGCGCTAGTTTCAGGGACTAGTGTCCGCAAGGATGTGCAGGTTCGAGTCCTGTTCCGGGCACAGACGTGTTAACTTTTCTTTTACATCACAGCGTTTTGCTTAAAAACCTTTGCTTATTCCAAATTAATGTATAGTTTTGCAACGAACCAATAAGAAAAAAATGATATATGAAAAAATTAGCAGTTGTAGCGTTAGGTGGAAATGCGTTATTACGCGCAGGCGAAAAGGGAACCATAAGTGAGCAGGAACGTAATGCTTACGAAACCTGTGAAAATATTCTTCCTTTAATAGAAAGTGGGTATAATTTAGTTATAACACACGGTAATGGTCCACAAGTAGGTAATATTTTGCTTCAAAATCAGGCAGGTAGCAAATTATATGGCATACCCGAAATGCCACTCGATATTTGTGGTGCATATAGTCAGGGATTTATTGGTTATGTCATCGAACAGCAATTGCGAAATGTACTCGAAAAACGAGGGATAGACATCGATATAATTACTCTAATTACACAAGTACTTGTAGATAAAAACGATCCTGCTTTTAAAAACCCTACTAAACCTATTGGACCGTATTACACTAAAGAAGAAGCCGAACAAATTATGAAAGAAACAGGCACTGTATTTAAAGAAGATCCCAAAGGACGCGGTTGGCGTAAGGTTGTTGCTTCGCCGGTTCCCAATCGCATTGGAAATCGCAAGTCGATCGAAAAACTTGCACGCGATGGAAATATAGTTATTGCTGTTGGAGGAGGCGGTATTCCTGTTTATTATGTTGAACCCAATAAACTTGAGGGTATCGATGCGGTTATTGATAAAGATCTTGCATCAGCGTTATTGGCAACACAAATAGGTGCCGATGAATTTTACATTTTGACCGATGTTCCTAAAGTATGTATCAACTTTAACAGACCCGACGAAAAACAACTTGATGTTTTGAGTGTTCAGGATGCAAAAAAATATCTTGCCGAAGGTCAATTTGCCGAAGGTAGTATGGCGCCCAAAGTACGTGCTTGCATTCAGTTTGTAGAAAATGGTGGTAAAACAGCTATTATCACCGAATCGAAACAACTGAAGAATCCGCAAGCCGGAACACGGATTGTTTTAAGTTATTAACATCATAAAACCAGGAGGATTATTTTATGGCATTCAATTTAAAAAATCGTAGTTTTTTAAAAGAATTGGATTTTACCCCCGAAGAATTGAAGTTTTTGCTCGATTTGTCGGCTGAGCTTAAAAAGGCTAAATATGCTGGTACCGAACAACCCAGATTGAAAGGTAAAAACATCGCTTTACTTTTCGAAAAGGATTCAACTCGTACACGATGTGCATTCGAAGTAGCAGCTTATGATCAGGGAGCACATGTTACCTATATTGGTCCTACAGGCTCGCAAATGGGTAAAAAAGAATCGATGAAAGATACTGCTCGTGTACTGGGCAGAATGTACGATGGTATTGAATATAGAGGTTTTGGACAAGAAATTGTTGAAACCCTTGCCAAATATGCCGGTGTTCCTGTATGGAATGGATTAACAAACGAATTTCATCCGACACAAATGCTGGCCGATTTTCTTACTATGATGGAACATAGCGATAAACCACTAAAACAAATAAAATTTTGCTTTTTGGGTGATGCAAAAAACAACGTAGGAAACTCGTTGCTTATTGGAGCTGCAAAAATGGGCATGGATTACAGAGCTATTGCCCCACCAAGTTGCCAGCCATCAAAAGACCTTGTTCAAATTGCTATGGATATTGCTAAAGAAACCGGAGCAAAAATTACCATTACCGATAATGTTGCCGAAGGCGTTAAAGGAGTTGACTACCTTTATACCGATGTATGGGTTAGTATGGGAGAGCCCGATCACATTTGGGAAGAACGTATTCGTTTGCTACAGCCATATCAAGTTAATATGCAGGTTGTAGAAATGACAGGCAACCCGAATGTTAAATTTTTACATTGTTTACCATCGTTTCATAATAGAGAAACTACTATTGGCGAAGAAATATACAAAAAGTTTGGCATAGAAGCTATGGAAGTAACCGACGAAGTATTTGAATCGAAGCATTCGGTGGTATTCGACGAAGCCGAAAATCGTGTTCATACTATTAAGGCTGTTATGGTTGCAACACTAGGCGATTAGCAGAAGACTTTTGTTATGCTTCAATTAATCGTATTATGTATCTTTTCGTATTTACTTGGTTCTATTCCTACGTCGGTGTGGGTAGGGAAGTGGTTTTATGGCATCGATATTCGTGAATATGGAAGTGGTAACGCAGGTGCAACTAACACATGGCGTGTATTAGGACCAAAGGCTGCTATTCCGGTTTTCGTTTTCGATGTTTTTAAAGGGTTTGCTATGCCTTTTTTATCCGGATATTTAATAGATACTTTTCCAGGAGATACTTATTTGTATAAAATTGTAATAGGTTTTTGTGCTGTACTGGGACACATTTTTCCCATTTTTGCAAGTTTTAGGGGTGGTAAAGGAGTGGCTACATTGCTTGGAATGACATTGGGTATAAGCACTATCCCTTCGTTAATCGCACTTGGAGTCTTTATAGTTGTGTTTGCAACATTTCGTTATGTGTCGTTAGCTTCGTTATCGGCTGCAATGGTTTATCCGTTTGCAGTTTATTTCTTTACAGAGCCTTCTACTTCGTTATATGTTTTTTCGTTATTTGCTCTTGCTTTGTTGTTTTACACTCATCGAAAAAATATTGTTCGTTTATGGAAAGGCGAGGAACATAAGTTTAAACAAGAAAAGTAGATAATAATTAGAATGTCGAACTGATCGAAATCATAAAGCCATTAGAGGCAGGTACATTACGGCATACTCCACCTACACACATAACACCTTGTGGTTGGCGTCCATATCCTAATTGTAACCTTGTGCCTTTATGTGCTCTTGCAATGCTGCCAAAATAGAAATGACGCTCACCGCTGTGTTTGGGATTGTTAAAATTCATTTGATCCGACAAAGAGAAAAACCACGAGGGAGCTATGCTATACTCAATGGTTAATGCAGCCCAGTTGCCTTCATCTTGTTTGGTTAAAAGAATTTCGGCATCGGTATGTATAGCATGTCTGTCGTTGAGTCGATATATGGCATCAATAATTCCTACATGTCCAAAGACCGTTCCGTATCCTGTCATGCCTCTAAGAATATCGAAATTATACGAAAAGTATTGATAAATAAAATTGCTGGTAAAGGAAGATGTAAACTTTTTATTGATTTCGAAGGTAATGTTTTCGTAATACAATTCTTTTCCCGGTTTAAAAAAATGGCTCTGGTAACCATAAGTTCCCGGAATGCCTATTAGATTTGTATCGCTTGGCTGAGATTTATCAATAGCGTGAATGCGGTTGTAATTGAGCGAAATGTTTGTACCATAAGTGCCACCCAACCATGTTTCTTTCTTAAATTGGTATAAAATTTCTGTTCCTAGTCCCATTTCTCCAACTGCTTGTGTCGCATAAGGATATTTGTTAAGTAGTGTGTAGGTAAATGTTCGGGTAAACACAGGAATATAATTGATATTGAGTTGTAAAAGTGTAGCTGTTCGGTCGCTGCGAAAACTCATATTATCAACTCGTTTGGCATTAAGTATCCAGCCAAATCCTTTGGTAGAATAGTTAAGATTCATTAACAATGCTTGACCCTCTTTGTAAATATAATAATTGTCGGTCGATGGATCGTTCATTTTGTAGGCATATTCGGTGTTGACCGACCATTTTCCGTGCACTACATTAACTCTTGATGCCCATGCAGCAACATTTTCGGGTAAAACATACAAGGGATCTTTGTCGGGTTGAAATTTGCTGACAAAGCTTCCTCCAATGGTAGTAATAGTAGTAGCATCTTGCATACATAAAAAAATATCGTTGAGGGCAAATTCTGCATCAATTCCTCGAACAATGCCCACTCCTTTATCGAAAAAATTTCGTTGTCGGCCTGTAAGTCCTTTAAACGTGATGCCATTTATAGGCGAGTATTTAACTTTAACTCCTTCTAAAGCATTGTCGTAGCCAATAAATTTCTCTTCGTATGCACGCAATATTAAACCATTACCATACTGTTCATAAAAATTGCCGGCAGTTATTTCCAGTTCTTCATTATTGTATGTGATAAATTTGTAAGGTATGCCACTGCCATTATACCGAGCATCGTATCCAAGCAAAGTATTCATATACGATTCAAACCGAATACCTGCATTAAAATTACCTCGAATGTAAGTTAAATTGGCGTATGAGTTTAATAGCATTTTTTCTGGAACTTTGGGTGCATCTATTAAGGTATCGGGTTTATATGTTTGAGCATCAATCTGAAAATTTCCGTGTATTTGGCTATTTTGATTTAACTCGTTTTGTGCCGAAACAGTATACAAAATAAATGTTCCCGCTATGATAAAAACACATCTTTTCATGAAAAGAAATAATTTTTAAAAAAACAGATTGTAAAAATACGGATTAGTTATTTGAAGACGAAAGTTTTTTAATTATTTCGTATATTTTATTTTCATCTCCTTCGGCAAATGTAGTGTGCTGATGTACAATATTTCCTTGTCCATCTAAAATAAATGTATGAGGTATATTGATGACATTCATGGCACGCTTAAAATCGCTATTGGGGTCGAGTAGTACTATGTACTCCCATCCTTTTGAATTGACAAATGGTGCTACACGATTCATACTTTTACTGTCATCGATGGAAATAGCATACAACACTACGCCGGTTTCTTTTTGCCAATCAGGATATTTTTCGGCAATTGCATTGAGCTCCATGATGCATGGTTTGCACCATGTAGCCCAAAAATCGATGATGATAGGTTTACCATCATTTTTAATTTGTGATGTATAAAATTTTTTACCATCTATAGTTTTTAGCTCAACCGATGGTATGGTAGAAGTTTGTGCTCCTGTAATTAGGCTCAGAAGCACAAATCCTATATATAATAATATGTATTTCATATTTTGTTAATTATTGATAATTAACTTTTTAACAATAACTTGTTTATGATTTATAATTTTAACAAAATATGTACCGTTACTTACATTACTTACATTTATGTGATGTAATGCTTCGAAAATTTGTTCTGAATATACTATTTGTCCTGTAATGTCAAGTACTTCTACGACAGAGTTTTGAGCATTGGTAACGAAAAACGAATTTTGGGCAGGATTTGGATAGATCTCTATACTGTTAGAAAGAGGGATTGCCTCGTTATTACTGGTGCCTGTAAGGTTTATTTCGTCAACAAACAAATTGTTGCCATATCCACTGGTAGCTCTAAAGCGGATGAGAATATTGCTCATGCCTTGATAACTCGAAAGATCTATGGTCTCTAAACGCCAGTCACTACTAGCAGGATTGGTGTATTCCGAGGTTAAAAAATTAGAATTAGTGGCAAGTTGTGCCCCCGATTTTACCCATTTTTGTGTCCAGGTTTGTCCACAGTTGGTTGATATATCAACTTGGAGTTTATCGCTGTATGAAGAACTGTATCGTCTATGGGCAATATAAAAACTTAACTGAGGGTTGGTATAATTGTTAAAACTTAAAAGTGGTAAAATGAAATCGTCATAATTTCCAGAAGAAATATTGTAAAAATCAATATACATGGAACCGGCTCCATTATAACCTGCGGTAGAACTTCTTTTCCATTTGTATCCATCTTGTGTAGCGTCGATGTTGTTATATCCGGTAGGTGGAAATGTAGTACCCGAAAAACTTTCGGATAATGGAAGTGGGTAAGGATTTACCATAGAGTAAACTGTTTTTGAAATAGTATTATTGGCGGGGTTTTCGTCGTTTGTATTATTTGGATTAGAGATTTCAACCGAAATGGTATGTTCGCCATTGCTCAGTCCAGAAATAGTGTTCAAGTTAATATTGGCTACTTCATAGCGTGCTAAATTACCGGTCCACTGAAGCGATTGTACTGTATTACCATCAACCATTACATTTATTACGCAAGACGTTAAATTAGTGTTGCCATAGTTTTGGATTACAAGAGTTGGACTAAAACTGCCGTTACAATAAACAAAATTAGGGGTAGTTAACTTAAATGCTTTTACATCGTTGTTGGTTGTAGTTAATGGTGCACAAGTAGTATTTGCAAAAGAATAATGCTGTGATGCAGTTTTTTGCCCCGATTCGTAAATGGTTCTGTCAGGACAAACGGTATAAACAGTAGGAAAATATTTAATGTTGTAGGTAGTTGAAATTTGTGTTCCATTTCCATCCGGAGGGGGACAAGTGGCTATAATAGGGTATGGTGTTCCCTGAACCCAGTTACCCTGAGAGCCTGTTCCACCATAAAGTTGAGCTATTGTTCCGGCATCACCTTCAATAAAAAATACCATCATGGTTTGATTAACCGTACCATTAGGACCGTATTGATTGTAAACATCTTTTAATGCACCGCTAGAATGATAACTCCAGCATGGTCCACACCAAACTGCTGAAAAATCAATTATAACGCGTTTCCCCTGATCGAGGTAATTGTACAACGTGTAATTAGTTCCGTTTATATCTTTTAATGTCCAGTTGGGTGCTAAATCACCATTTGGCAACTGAGCTTTAATTAACATAGAGTTAACTATAAACAAAGTTGTTAAAAGAATAAAAATTTTTTTCATACTAAATCGTTTTAAGTTTGACTTATCAAAAATATAATATATTTTTGTAAAAAAAAAGAATATGAAAAGAATTTTTACCACATTGTTTGTAATTTTTTTGTTATCAGTTGTTTATTCACAAAAAGTCTTAGAACTTTACACCATACAGGATAGTTTAATTTCTAGCGGTGATACGATTATAGTATCGGGTACACCCCAAACTGCTGAGATGGTATCTCATGTAAAGGTAAAAAATATTACTTCAAATACATTGGAGGTAACATGTCGAAAATGGGTAATTAACCATGTACCAGGAACCAGTGATGTATATTGCTGGGCTAATCTATGTTATCCACCCAATGTTACTGAATCGCAAGTTATGTATATTCAAGGCAATACCGTGGTTAACGATTTTTCGGGACATTATTATCCTAATGGAATCTCGGGTGTTTCAGTTATTTTATATACTTTTGATCCAAGGGGAGGCGATACAGCATGGATATATGTTAAATACGATGCAACCGGACAAAGCATTAAGCCTACGCTAAATTCTCAATTGTATAAGCCTTATCCGAATCCTGCCCGAAAAGAAGTTTACATCCCTTTCAATATAATGAATGTAAAAAAAACTTCAATTGAAGTTTATGATTTATTGGGTAAAAAGATTATGACTCAGCCTTTAAGCAATAATTCGAACCTGGCTTCTATTTCTGTTAGTCAGTTTAAAGATGGCATTTATTTTATTCAACTAATAGCAGACGGAAAGATAATTGGAACTGAAAAAATAATTGTGAAGAAATAATTCAATCATAATCCTAAATATTCGAATAGCTTTTTGATACCTTCTGATGCTTTTTCTTTAATATGTATAGCTTTTCGCCATGAGTAAACATTGTTTGGGTCAATAATATAGATTGGTTTATCATGACGTACGTACTGCAAAAGTCCGGCGGCCGGATAAACCTGTAATGAAGTACCAATAACAACAAAGATGTCGGCAGTTTCAGTTATTTGTTCTGCTTTTATAATATTTGGCACAGGTTCGCCAAACCATACTATAAACGGGCGTAGTTGACTTCCTTTTTCGCATTTGTCGCCCCATTTGAGTTCCCAGCCATCGATGTTGTAAATTAAGCTAGGATCGACGGTACTTTGAGCTTTTCGGAGTTCTCCGTGTAGATGAAGGATGTTTTTACTCCCTGCTCGTTCGTGCAAATCGTCAACGTTTTGTGTAATGATATGTACATCGTAATATTGTTCAAGTTTTACCAGATAGTAATGTGCTTCATTTGGATGACATTCAAGCAGTTGTTTTCGTCGTTGATTATAAAATTCGAGCACTAATTGTGGATTTTTTTTCCATGCTTGGGGTGTTGCTACATCTTCGATTCGATATTGTTCCCATAGTCCGCCACTATCGCGAAATGTGCTAATACCACTTTCGGCACTGATGCCAGCACCGGTAAGTACTACTAACTTTTTCATATATTATTTGACAATGGTAAACTTTTTTATAAAGTTTTGTTTTCCAGTATGAATTTTTAAATGATATAACCCTGATGGCAAATGATTGACGTTGATGGATGTTTTATGATAAAAATTGCCACATAAAACTCTTTGCCCTAAAAAATTAAATATTTCATAAGTGCATTGAATATTAACGAAAAACTCAATATTCAATTGTTCTTGTGCTGGATTGGGATAAATGTTAAAAGATTCTTCAAAATGATGGTTTGGGGTATAAACAGGTGATGTGGAATAATAAGCTTCCCAACCTTGCCCCTGAATGGTTTCATTTGTGGTGAATTTTAAAAACAAGCTATTTCCTGTAGATGTAATAGTTGGTGGTAAGGTATAACCGGAATAAGCTCCAATGAGAGGTGCATGTTCGTTATAGCCATCGTAAATAAAAAGCACATCATTATTTGGTTCAGTCTGGAATTTGCTGAAATAAAGCCAAATGTTTTGTCCGTTTTTAGGTTTAATAAGCCACGAACAAGAAGTATTGTTCCAGTAGTTCGAAAGTCCACTACCGTCGCTAAATGTTCGAGCTGTATCATCAAGCAAAAAGTTTTCGACGCAATAGTTGCCGAAATAGGGCATTATATAAACCACAGCACCTTGACCATAAGAAAAGTCATTATTTCCGGGTGTTAAATCGTTATAATAATAATACCCATTGGCAAACCCACTCCATCCCCAATTAAAATGATAAAAGCAAGTGTCTTGGAATCCATCGCAAACAAAGGCATGTCCACCTGTGCCGCTTCCGCTATAAATGACAGGACGTTTGTAGGTGAGTTCATCGCGAATCATCATATCCCATTCTTGATCGAAGAACTGATCTCGTCTGAAATAACGAATTTGTGGATGATAGCGGAAATAATTTTTCATAGCGTTGGGTACCCAAAAAGTAAAACTACCTGAGGCATTGGGTCCGTAGTCCATATTGACAGAGACACCGCAATGATACATTAGTTCTGCAATGGCATCGGCACTTTGAGTGTTAGCTGTTATGGTCATCTGATTCCATCGGTAGTATGTGTTTTCGTAATCAATGGTATCCCATTCGGTCCAGTAAAATGTTTTCATTCCTCTGCCTCGTTCGGGATAGTTGTGATATTTCATAACCATAGCCATTGCAGTAGCAACACATCCCGTTAGGCAATGACCACCGGGACCTTTGGGATGAACAGGACAATGATTATTGTACGGAACGCCTTGATCCCATTTAAGAGTTAAAAGAGGTCCTATGCTGTTTGAAGAATGTTCTACTTTTTCAAGAGAGGTATTTTCAATATCTTTCCATATATTTGTAAATGTACTACTTGTTGAATTTTTGGCAAGAATAATTTGTTTAGAGGCTTCTGTTATATATTCTTCAAGAGCTATAGGCAAATGGGTGTAATCGATGTCATTGTCAAATGAATATCCCAATATAGGAAAGGCATTGTCGTCGGAGCTAACAATGACAAATCCCTGAGGTTTAAAAGTTATAATGTAAAAAGTTGGATGTTGTTGATACTTAAAAATGTATAGATGATGGATATCGACTTGAATTTGCTTTTTGTTAAATTTTAAATATTGTTTTTTAATAAACAATTCTGCTACTTGTTTAGCACGAGTTGTATCAACAGGTTTAGCATTTAAAGAATGAATAATTGCAATTAAGAATAAAAATGTAATAAACCGTATCATGTTTTTTTTGCAAAGGTAAACATTTATGAAGAACTATTGATAAACGTTACCAAAAAAAACATACCTTTTTGATACAATTTATAATTCTCCCCTTTAGTTTATAATGAATAACGTTGTTTAAAAGTTAAAAAGCCCACGCACTAATGGGCTTTTTATTATTTTCTTAATAATTCTTTAAGCTCTTTGATTTCTTTTTCTAATTCATTTATCTTTTTTTGTTGTGCTTTAATTCCCTCGACTAAAAGAGCTGTAATAGGTGCATACTGAATTCCGTAAAAATTGCCATTTCTTATTATAACTTCTGGTAATATTTTTTCAACTTCTTGAGCAATGAAACCTATTTGTTTGGATTCTCCCCACGATTTATCTTTCCAATGGTAGTAAACACCATTTAATTGCATTATTTTATCTAATGCTTCGGAAATAGGTTGAATGTTGGTTTTAAAATTTTTATCACTCAAACTAACCCATGCAGAAATACCACCTGCTGTTCCATTTACAAAAAAATTGGTTTCTAATGAATTATTAGAACTATCGCCCTTAATAACAAGATAATTGCTGGCAAAATCTCCGAACATTAAAGGAGGATTGAAGCTATTACGAAGAATAAATTTGTTCTTTAGACTATTGCTGGCATAATTAGACAAAGCATTACCTATAAATATGTTATTAGATCCTATATTATTTCGTCCGCAAGATAGACCAATGTAAATATTATCGCTTCCTATTGCTGTTTCACCTGCATAATCTCCAAGGGCTATACTATGTGTTAAATTCCCATTTTGAACTGCATTACTTCCAATAATGACAGAATTGTCAGATTTTGTTGAGTTTTGACAGGCATTGGCTCCAATAATAACATTACCTTGCAGTGAAATCATGTTTTCTCCAGCTTTTTCTCCAATTAGAATATTATTAGTGTGATATGATAAAGAAGGTATGGAATCGTATCCCAGACTATTATATCCTGCACGATTCCCAATATAAATATTTTTATATCCCTTAATATTGTTATAACCTGATTCTTCACCAATAAAAATATTGGATAAAGCATTTGTTTTATATCCTGAAAAATTGCCTATTAAAATATTTTTATTCATAAAATTGTATCCCAAATGACCCGATTTGTATCCTAAGCAAATGTTAGAATTTCCTGAATGTAGATTTTTGCCTGCTTGGTATCCAAGCAATAAATTGTATAGACCATATTCTACATTTTCTCCGGCATTATGTCCTATGAAATAATTTTGTGGTGTTAATTGCATGTAACTGGTAGTCGAGCCAGAGCTTAAATCTCTAACTCCGAATCCGGCGGTGGTATCTTGTGTAAAGATACGGGTGCTGTCGGGTGTTACTCGTAAGAAGTTAATTGCTCCGGCTTTTGTTTGTGCTTTAGAACTAACGGCGAATGTTCCTTTATTGGTTTTATTATTGGCGTTGCTAACAAAAACATGTACGCTATCTTGATAAACGACGAATACCGATTTTCCGTCTTTGTCTTTAACTTCGAAAAGGATGTTGGAAGTGTCTCCCTGTATGGTAAGTTTTCCGGTAGGAGCGGTAAGTCCAATGCCCACTCGTCCGGTGTTGTTGTTGTAGATGTTGTTACCACTTGCTCTCCATAGAGTATCGGCTAAGGCTTTTTGAGCGAACAATGCGTATGGCACGCTAAGCAGTTGTGTTGTGCCCATGTCGATGAAATTATTACCTCCTTGCGGGTCGAGTTCAACTTTGAGGAAGTGTGCGTGATTTGCCCAGTCTATGGCGGCGAAATTTCCCTGAATGGGGTTTCCCTG
>CALGPK010000056.1 GCA_937960415.1 uncultured Bacteroidales bacterium
TCGTGTTTTTATATTTTAGGTTTTGCTTGCAAAAATTATCCGATAAAAATATTTGGAAAAATATATTTGATAGTATAGATGAGTCTATTCTGATATTAAACAGCGAAAGAAAGATAATAGATGCCAACACAAGCATGTTGAAATTTTTAAATAAAACTTTAGATCAAATAAAAGGTGAATATTGCCATTCAATGATTCATAACTCATGTAATCATTTGGAAGATTGCGTATTGCTAAGATCGAATATATCGCATAAGCGTGAAGAGATGGAATTAGAAATTAACGGTAAATTCTATTATATAGCAGTTGATCCAATTTTTAAAAATAATAAACTGCAATATTTTTATCATCTGATAAAAGATATAACACCACTAAAACAAGTTGAAATAAAAATGAACGAAGAAAAACGAAAATTCGAGACCCTTGTCGATAACTTACCTGGTTTTGTTTATCGTTGCGCCAATGATCATCATTGGACTATGCAATATATTAGTCAAGGATGTGAGATTGTTACAGGGTATAAGCCAGAAGACTTTATAAATAATGCAACCATAAGTTTTAATGATATTATTGCCTTTGAATATCAGGATTATTTATGGCAAAAATGGCAAAAGGTTTTAGCCGAGAAAAAAACTTTTGAAGATGAATATGAAATTATAACTAAATCGGGACAAAGACGATGGGTTTGGGAACGAGGTAAAGGTGTTTTTGATGCATCGGGTAATTTACTTTTTTTAGAAGGCTTTATTACCGATGTTACCGATAGGAAAAACATTATGAATGCACTCCTCGAAAGTGAAGAAAAATTCAGGAATTTAGCAAACACTACCACAGCAGCAATTTTTATTTATCAAGATGACAGGTTTGTATTTCTCAATCATGCAGTTGAGCAAATTACAGGATATACTCAAGAGGAGCTTTTAAATATGAGATTTTGGGATGTGGTGCATCCCGATCATCAGGAGTTAGTGAGAGAAAGAGGGCAAAGACGTATTAAAGGAGAGCCTATACCCAGTACTTATGAGTTTAAAATAATACGCAAAGATGGAGAAGAACGCTGGATTAAATTTAGTGGTGCTTATATTTCACAATTTAAAGGCAGACCAGCAGCTATTGCTACTGCTTTTGATATAACCGATATGGTAGAGGCACAAAATAAATTGCAAGAATTTATTAGTCAATTAGAAGAAAGCGAACGACAACTGAAGTTGCAAAACGAAGAATATATTTCTATTAACGAAGAGTTGAAACAGACCAATCAACGCGTACAACGATTGAATGAGGAGCTAATTAAAGCTAAAGAAAAAGCTGAAGCCAGCGATAGATTGAAATCAACCTTTTTGAACAACATTTCGCACGAAATTAGAACCCCGTTGAATGCAATTTTGGGTTTCACCGACTTATTAGCCAAACGGTTGACATCCGATGAAAAGGCTTTACAATACATCGATATTGTTCGGGCAAGCGGAAAGCATTTGCTAAATGTTATTACGAATATTATTAATACAGCTACTATTGAAGCTGGGCAGGAGCGTGTTTATTTCAATAAAGTTAACATTAATTATTTGACCGAAACAGTCATTAAATCGCTAAAACCTTTGCTGGTAAAAAAAGATGTAGAAATGGTATTTTATCCATTATCTGAAGATAAATGTTGGCTTTTAATAGACGAAACAAAACTTAATCAGATATTAATTAATCTTATTAATAATGCGATTAAATTTACTGAGACAGGTAAAATTATTGTTAGTGTATCCACGGAATCAAATAAAATGGTGATCTCGGTTAGCGACACTGGTATTGGTATTCCCGAAGATGTATTGCCATACATTTTTGAACGTTTTATACAAGTTGGCGATGTAATGAAAAAACATCCGTCTATTGGTATGGGCTTGGGTTTATCTATTGTTAAATCTTATGTTAAGCTGATGGGTGGCGATATTGAAGTCAAATCTGAGGTGGGTAAGGGAACAAAGTTTGTTTTGTGGTTGCCATATATGCCGATTGAATTGGAAGATAATTCTCAAAAGATTTCTGAAACAAAAGATTTCAATATTCCATCGGGTAAAAAAATACTTATTGTAGAAGATATTGCCGATAATGCTCATTTAATTAGAGAGTATTTAATGCCGTATCATCTAGAATTGTTATTTGCAAAAAATGGTAAAGAGGCAATAGAAGCAGTTAAGAGACATCAGGATATTAGCATTGTATTGATGGATATAATAATGCCCGAAATGGATGGTTACGAAACATGCAAGTATATTTTAGAGATTAATCCGAATGTGACGATTATAGGGTTATCGGCTTTCAGTTATGAAGAAGAGTATCAAAAAATGCAACAATGTGGCATGAAGATGCAATTGACTAAACCTATTTCGAAAGATACTTTATTAAAAGCAATAGAGCAATATCTTTCTTAGTAAAAGATGGGATGAAATACGGTATCGCCTATTGCTATAAAAATAGTATCGTTGTGGGGCGAACTCGTTAATCCGTTTGAATATATCCACAAAATGCTAACATGCTTTCCTCCATATACAGGGCATGTCCATGTGGTATCAACTCCGATGCCAGTGAATATGCGTTGTTGTTCGGAGCAGCAATCGGTGCAATCGTCGTAAGGTAAGCCGAGACGATAGACAAGTTTGTCTTGATGGTTCTGAGCACCAACATTTTTAATAGTCGTTTTTAACCAAGAAACTGCATGTAAATTGACTTGAATGGAGTAGGGCTTATTAGGCGACAGATCGTTTGGGTTAATGGTTTTTTCAGCGTTAAAATGACTATGATGTTGTACAATAAGTTTAAGGGTGGAATAAACTTGTTTGTCAAACCGAAATTCGAACGAGCCATTGAGAGCAGAATAAGTTTCGCCAATTTTTTCCTGCTGATTTTGTACTACACCACTGCTTATTTTGGTACCCCAAAGGCTTATTTTGGCTGATGCAACAGGAGCATTTATTTCGGGATTAACAATAGTGCCTGCGATGGTATAGTTTTCTTCTTTCTTTTTGCATGCGAACAACACTAATAATAAGAGCAAAAATAATGAAGCAATTTTTTTCATAGCGTTTTTATTTTCTGCCGAAATCGGCTGGAATTTCGCCCCATTTGTGCGTTTGCCATTTGTAGATTTTATTGGTGTATTCGTTTTCCTGAAGCCATTTTTCGGCTCTATGGATTAGTTCGAATAATGGTAAATTATGGGTTGTTTGTTTGAGTTTAGTATTGGCTTTTTTTGATAAAACCCATATAATAGCCGTATTGCTATCGCTATATATGGGATAGTCCCAACCCTGATTTTTGCAAAGAGCTAAGCCGTGAACAATAGCAAGAAATTCGCCGATGTTATTGGTTGCGTCGCGGAAGGGACCTTTTCTAAACAACTCTGTTTTTTCGGGCAATAATACTCCTCTATATTCCATCATTTGGGAATCGGTGCTAAAGGCGGCATCGACACACAATCCATACGAAGGGTAGTCGTGGTACAAATGTTCTTCTGTCAACAAGGCTTTATCGGGATTTTTGAATGCAAAAGTGGCTTCCTCTATTGTTTTATAAGACTTATACGCAGCACCTTTAAATCCAAGTATTTGTTCTTGACAAGCGTCCCAAGTGGGGTATATACCAGGAGTTCGTCCCTTCCATACTACGTAATATTTTTTGTTTTGTGTCATATTTATTAATGCTTGTCTATACCATACAACATGTACATAAGATGCTCTAAATGTGGTAAAATTTCGGTCATATATTCGTCGGCTGCTTTAGTACTTCCCGGGATAGCAAAAATAAAGGTGTTATTTCTAAGGCCAGCAATGCTTCGGCTAAGCAAGGCTTGTGGTTTTTGCTGTCCGTATTTGATGCGGATATATTCCATAATGCCGGGTAATTCTTTATCGAGAAGTGGTTTAATGGTTTCAATTGTTATGTCTTTGGGGCTTATGCCGGTTCCACCAGAAGTAAAGATAAAGTCAACTTGTTCATCCTTTGCTTGTTTAATAAGGGTTCTTAGCAAATCTGCATGATCGGGTATTAAGTGATAATCTATTTTATAATGGCGTTGTAGTGAAGTGAAATGTTGTGATAGTTTATTTTCTATAATTTTTCCACTTTTATCTTCGTATATGCCTTTTGAGGCACGGTCGCTGAGAGTGATAATTTTACATCGAAATATTTTTGGTTGATAGTTTAACGTATCGCCTTTTTTTAATATTCCATGGCGTAATACTCTGGCAAAAATACCTTCTTTGGGCATGACGCATTTGCCAACTTGCTGAAATATATTACATCCATCGCCGTGGCAGCTTTTGCCAATTTGAGTTACCATAAGTTCAATCTGTTGGCTGGCAAATTTGTCGAGGGGACGGCAATTAAAAAGCTCCATCCCTTCGGTTGTAATGTTTTCGGCAAATTCGCCCGGTTGAATTGTTCTACCCAGCAATTGCTCAAAACGTTTAATGCTTTCTATTGCTAATAAACTGACCTGTCTTTGCCAATCGCCGGCGTGTGCATCGCCTTCTACTCCTTCTGAAGTAATCAGTGCTTTTTCGACCGGTGTTTTTATAGTTCCTTTTTGAGTAGAAATATTTATTGAAAGTACTTTAATCTCTTTCATTATAACGATTTTTGTTTTTCTACTAAATGAATGTTTTCGATAACCATATTTTTATCAACAGCTTTGCACATGTCGTAAATGGTAAGCAGTGCAACCGATACAGCAGTAAGTGCTTCCATTTCTACACCTGTTTTAGCTTCGCATTCTACGATTGATTTAGCCATAATGTGATCGTTATGTATTTCGAATTCGATGTTTGCATGGTGAATATTGATAGGATGGCACAAGGGAATAAGTTGAGAAGTTTGTTTGGCTGCCTGTATGCCAGCAATTTTGGCTACGGTAAGAACATCTCCTTTTTTTATTTGAAATTTTTTTATTTGTTCAATAGTTTGTGGGTTTAACTTGATAAGTCCCTCTGCAATGGCTTTTCGTTGAACAATATCCTTAGTTCCCACATTTACCATTTGTGCATTACCTTCGCTGTCGATATGTGAAAAGTTGTGATTCATTTTTGACGTAAAGATAGTGAATGATAACTTTATTTGAAAATGTTTGTAAATTTGCAAAAAAACGTATGAGGTGCTTTACTTTTATTATCTTTCTCTTTATATTTTCGGCTTGTTCAACCGTACGTATAAGTCATGTAAGTGAAACGAAAAAAATTAGCAAGCCTTATTGGCTTTATGCTCTTCCTAAAACCGAATTGTATATTGACGTAGAACTAGAAAAGAAAATTCACATTGCTGGTCCTTATGCCCGTTTTGCAGAAAAATATTTAGGCATAACCAATGTTTCGGAACGATCATCTGAGCAGTTTACTATTAAGGATATAGCTGTGAATACGAATATGGTTGCCGATAGCGAACAGATTTTTGTTGTACAATACTCGAAAAAGTTTCCTTGGCATTCTATTCGACAAACTTACGATGGCATTTTGTTAGCAATCAATTCTGACGAAATAGGTTCATCGCTTGAGAATTTTTTTGAAAATACAGATTTTAGCGAGATTCAAACATATGACCCGTTGTTTTATAAAGAGTTGAGCAAATCGCCTTTTATTAGGGAAAAAATGGATACCATTTACAAAACGGTTAAGGTTGATACCATTTGGACGAAAGTGCCAGTACAACGTAAAACTTCTGATACATTGAAGCCAGAAGATAAAGCAAAAGAAGCTGCTAACATAATTTTTGATATCCGGATGCGTATGTTTGATTTATTTTCGGGTGAGCTTGAATCTTTGCCACAGGGCGAAGCCGCAGCATATATTGCTTACGAATTGAGATATCAGGAACAGAAATATTTAGAACTTTTTTTGGGGAAAACATATATTACTACTGTTCGTAAACGATTTAAAATTATTCCAACTAATGATGAGAAGCAACTTTATGTAGTAGCTTTCTTTTCAGAAAAAAAAGGTCTGTTGTCGGATCCGGAACAAGATGCCGAACCTATTTTATTACAAATAAAATCATCGCAAGCTTATATACCTGCTATTTTTCAAATACTTAAGCTCGAAAAAGCCAAGAAGGATGAACATGTTTTTTATGTTAGGATTCCGAATAGAGCTACCGTTAAACTGTTGTATGATAATCACATAATAAAAGAGAAAGATATTTTGTATTATCAAAGTGGGCGAATTCAGCGAATACCCGTATCTTTATTGAAAAAAGGAAGTTTTTATATCCACAATAACATTTTATTTTTAAATCAATGAAATGCTTATTTTTAGGATGGTTATGCTTAGTTAATCTAATAGTTTATTCGCAAAAAACTATCTATAACCCCGAATTAGATGGTTATCGGCAACTGATGACAGCCATCGATTCTGCTTCAAAGAATCAGAAGCATGTGTTGGTTCAGGTTGGTGGCAATTGGTGTCCGTGGTGTATTCGCTTTCATGAATTTTGCCGAAATGTGAAAAGTATAGACTCGATTATTTCTGCTTCGTATATTTGGGTTCATTTGAATTACAGTCGCGAAAACAAAAACGAAGAGGCTTTGAAGTATCTCGAACATCCGGAGCGATTTGGTTTTCCGGTATTGGTTGTTTTAGATAGTAAAGGACGCAGAATTCATACGCAAGATTCGGAATATCTTGAAAAAGAAAAAAGTTATGATACATTAAAAGTGATTAAGTTTTTGAAAAATTGGTCACCACAAGCTATAAAAAAATAATAAACTATGAAAACGTTTATCTACCTGGCTTTTGCTGTCGTTATTTTTTGTTCGTGTTCGCAAAATACGACTGAAAGTGTAGAATTGCAAAATGATGAACAAGAGATTTTACAAGATATGCAACAAAGTTTGCAAGACACAAGCGAGAACGAAATTGTTTTAGTACGAGACACCATAAATTAAGGGTGTGCACTTCGGTTGAAGATTAGATAGCCAATATTGAATTGGCCAAATAATTTATTAGGATTCCATGGGTAATAATTTAAGCTGAGAGAAATATTAGCAACCGGATTAGTAAAAAATAAAGAACCCGAGAAGAACGTTTGTGGTAAACCAAATTCTTTATTCTTAATAACTAGTTGGTTATCGTTTAATTCAATAGGTTCGTAGGGTAAGAACTGATAATTGGCGAGTTTTAGGTGAATATTGTTGGTAAAATGAAACAACCATGCTACTCCGCCGGCAATAAAAGATGGGTTGCGTAAATGGTCTGTGTAAATTGATTGTGAATGAATAGATGGTGTAAACGATGGACTGATGAGTTTAGTGGCCATATAATTATTGAATTGATAAAAAGTTGAATAAACGAAGTGTGTTTGTATGTTTAAGCTTTGCTTACGCGTAAGTTGCCAGAAGTCGTTGGTTTCGATCTGGATATTATACCATGAGTGTAAATGTTTTTGCAATGTGCTAGCCCATGATGTAGAACCTGGCTTATAGTTTTCTTGCCCGTCGTAGTATCGAACGATAATTTTTAATTGGTGTCCTTTTGTAGGTAGATTGATATTGTTGAGCGAATTACGCTCATAACAAATGAATGGACTATATCCATAAAAGTTAGTAATATCGGCTGTGTCTTTTGCCGAGAAATGAATGGTTTGATAGTAAGAATAATTAAAATCGAATATTTGAAATCCAAAGACAAATTTTGCCTGATTCTTTATGGGAAACCCTAAATCGCTTCCTGTCATTCGTTCACTTTGCAGAATGTATAGTGGTCTATTATCCTCATAAAAAATAAAGGAGCTGCCTCTGTAATAGTCGAAACGATTGAGCGATAAGTAGGCTGCCCAATAATACGAAAAAGGGATGTTGTTGTCAATGCGAATGCGCGAATATAAACTGCTGTAAAATTTGCCAAAATAAATATTTGAGTAAACAGAATAAGCCGATTTTCGCAGATATTTGTACTCAGCTCCAAGAAAACCGCCATTCAAATTGTCGGACGATACAATACCACCAATCCTTGCTTTAAATGGTTTTTCGCGTTTTACATTCAAAAAAAGATTGTAGTAGCCTGTGTATTCGTTGTATTTTGCTCTGGGAAATATGCTCTCGATGTGATCATCGGCAATTAGTTTGTAATATTCCTTTTTAAAAGATTCAAATGTAATGGTATCTTTCTTGTACATGAAGTTTTTGAGCAAATATAAACTTTGTTTATATGTTAGTCCGGAAACATAAATGTTTTTAAAATACAGTGGTTTAAACGAATTTCTAAACCATTTTCTTTTAAGGTTGATTTCTGCTGTATCTTGCCTGATGGGTATTAATCGTTTAATATGATTTATTTGTGCTATGGCTGCACCGTAACCTATTTGAATAAGTTCACGAGCCATGTGAAAGTCCATAAGTTTAACTAACCTTACATCGGGTTTAATGAGTATTCCGTTTGAGTCGGGAACTTCGTAGTTTGAATTGCTAACAATCATATTTTCGAGCTGCAGTAGTAGGTTGTCTTCAGAAGGCGGAAGTGCATTGGACGAAACGGCAGATCCAATAATATAATCGGGTTTAAACTGCTGTATCATAACATCAATAGGGAAGTTGTTATAAATACCACCATCGAAAAGCAGTCGTCCTTTAATGGTAATGGGCTTGAAGTAGAAAGGAAAAGTCATCGAAGCTCTGACCGATGACCCCAAATCTCCTTCGGAAAAAATCACGGGTTCGTTGGCATACACGTCGCTTGCCACACAGCGAAAAGGTACAAATAAACTATCGAAATTGTAGTTTGCTCGAGCAGATGCTTGAGCAAGTAGTTGCAAAAATGCCAGATCCATAGGGTGGGGTGGGATAATATTGGTGGGCAAAGCCGCTGAGAAGGTAGTATCGAGATTAAATTTAAGGTCAATCCATGAGGCATCGGCTTCTTTTTTTTTGAAGTAGTAGATGTGTTCGTCGGGTATTTTGCCAAATGCCCAGTTTTGAAACTCTGCACTGGTTGCAATAGCTTCCATTTCGGCAGGTGAATATCCAGCAGCATAAAGCGAACCAATAATAGCACCCATTGAGGTACCGGTGATGTAGTCGATGGGAATACCATTTTCCTCAAGAGCTTTAATAACTCCGATATGTGCCAGTCCTTTGGCGCCTCCACCACTTAAAACTAAACCCACTTTTTGAGAATAACATGCTAATGCAAAGAAGCCAATAATTATACTTAACGAGTATCTCATGGTTATAAATAACGACCTGTATTGTCGCGTTCGATAACGTCTTGAAGGGTTAAGCTTTTTAAAACCTGTACGGTTTTATCGCGTATTTCTTTAACTACATTCCGAAGACCGCAATCATCTTCATTTTCACATTTTGTGCATTTTTCGTAGTATTTATATGTTGCACAAGGCAATAGAGCTATTGCTCCGTCGAAGATGCGAATGATATCTGCAAAATTAATGTCTTTAGGATCTTTAATTAAATAATATCCACCGTTTTTCCCTTTTTTACTATTAACTATACCTGCATTTTTTAAATCAATTAAAATAGCTTCGAGAAATTTTTGTGGTAATTGTTCTGTTTCGACAATTTCTCTAATTAGCACAGGCTTTTTGTTTTTTTTCATCGACAAATATCGCAATGCATATAAAGCATATTGAGCTTTTTTTGATAACATGTTTTTTTGTTTACAAATTTATGTTTTTTTTTAACATCAACTTAGATTATAAACAATAATCTCAGCAATGTCTAAAACAGGTTTGTCGGCAACTTTTTGAAATGTTTTTTTACAAAGAGGACACGATGTTATCAGATAATCTTCATCGTTAATGAGTTGAACATAAGCATTTCGGGCAATTTTTACACGGTCGTTTTCGTTTAAATAAAAATCTGCCAGACTGCCACCGCAACATAGGCTTTTCTCTTTTTGAATGGCTTTCTTGTCTATAACATTTAGAAGTTGTTTGAGTACATTACGAGGTTCATCATAGATGTTGGAGCCTCTCCCAAGGTCACAGGGATCGTGATATACGGCTGTTTTAGCAGATTGGTTTAGCTTTAACTTGTTGCAATCGGTAAGACTTTCCGACAACCATTGCGAATGGTGCATTACCTTAACGGGCAAGTTATACTCTTCGTTAAAAATTTTGTAGCAGATGGGGCATGAGGTAATCATTATTTTTGCTTTAGAGGCTTTTATGAGGTCGGTGTTTTTTTCAATAAGTTTTTGTGCGTCTTGTATTTTGCCAGCTAACATTAGTGGACGACCACAACAGATGGTATCATCTTTATCAAGAAAATAGTACGAAATATTCAAATGTTCAAATATTTTTATCATCGAACGCGTGATAGATGGAGTAAGGTGCGACATACAACCGGCAAAATAAAGAATTTCGGTAGTGGTTGAGGTTGGTTGTATTTTGCTTAAATACTGATAATTTTGTTTGCTTTTTAAAAGGCGTTCTTTTCGTCGGGCTAGTTTAATGTTAATGATACTGATGTTTACCGGACATGCTTCTTCGCATCGGCCGCAAAACAAGCAATTGTATAAATCGGGTTTTAAAACTTTACCGTAACGCTCTTTTTGAAACAAATAAGTTGGTACCATGTTGTTTCGGTTTGTGACAGATTGCAATTGACAAGCATCGATACAAATACCGCAACTTGAGCAAGAGTGTATTTCAATTTGCGAAAAACTGTTTATTTCGTTTTTGGTTTTAAAACCAGCATGGCGTAATGCTATAAGCACAATTTCGGTAGGTATGTGCATGTATCGGCTAAAAGGCAATAAACCAAAAAAGATAAGTAAATCGATTGAGTATGCCCACCACAAGTAAATACTCATATTAGAAATATTAAAATGTTGTTCTAGGTATATACCGGCGGTATTAGTTAGAAAGCTACCGTTTTGATATGTAGCAGTAGTTGAACTTTCTGCAAGGAGCCTGAGTGGAAAAATAAGCCACAACGAAATAAGAGCAATCTGGTCAGTCCAATAGAGTTGTGTGGTTTTTTTTAAGCCCATGATTCTTGAGTAAAAGCGTTTCGATAGTGCCAGAAAAATCCCGGATAGCACATACAACAACCATAAGTCCATCAGAAAGGCAAAGGCTTTGTGTAGCGAATTGTTTGGGGCAGTAGTATTAAAAAATTTGAAAAAAATGGGTTCGTATAAGTGATTTATAGGTTTTGATGCGAAGAGTTGAGTTTCGATGGCACCTGTAACAATTAACAAAAACCATCCAAAGGCAAAACTACTATGCATGTAGCCCAGTAAAACATTTTTTCTGAAAATCCGAATATGTAGCAAGGCTTCTGAAAATATTTCCCAAACAATGTTGAAAATTTTTGAAGAAAAAACGGTGCCAGAGAGTATTTTTTTATCCGATTTGGGAAGCTTGACAATCCATTTAGTATAAAGTATGATTAAATATAAAATTAAAAAAATTAATCCTGCAGAAAATGGTACAACAAACCAGTGAAACTTCATAACTGCGACGATTGTAAAAACGACATAATTTGAAAAATAATCCCACGCGTATTGACATTTTTAGGGCAAACGAGTTGACATTTTCCGCATAATACGCATTGGGTAATTTCTTTGGCAATATACACTTTTTCGCCTCTGCGGATGCTGAGCATAATTTTATGCAAATCGAGCGAAGAGAAATTTCCAGAAGAGCAAGTAGCCGTACATGCTCCACATGCAATACACAGGGCAGCAGAAGGCTCTACACGCATAAGGTAATAAAACAGTGCACGGTCGTTTTTATCGTAATCGATTGTGCGGTCGTTCTTTTTTAAAAAACCAAATGATTTACTCATAACTTAGAGTTTTTAAAAAACTGGTGTATAGCCATAGCAGCCGAACGTGCATCGGCAAGGGTATCATCGATAGTTTTTGGCGATGAGGCTGAACCTGCCACAAAAATTCCATGTTTGTTGGTATGATTGGCTCTAAGGTGTTCGTCGTTGGATGCAATAAAATGCCCATTGTTGATGTGTAGTCCCAGTTCTTTGATGAGGAAGTTTGTTCCTTTTGAAGGTACCATACCAACCATCAGCACCAGCATGTCAATGGTCATTTTAAGAGGTCGTCCAAGTAAGGTGTCTTCAACTTTTAAGATGAGTTTTCCATCTATAGTTTCTGATGCTTCGGAAAGGCGACCACGAATAAAGGTTACGCCGTATTTTTCTTGCGATTCGTTGTACAGTTCTTCAAAATTGAGCCCATACATACGTAAGTCCATGTAAAAGCAATACGCTTCGCAAAAGGGTAATTTTTGACGTATCTCTATGGCTTGTTTTACGGCTGTTACACAACAAACTTTTGAACAATAAAGATTGTTAATTTTTCGGTCGCGAGAACCTACACAATGTACAAATCCTATACGAGATGGCTCTTTGCCTTGTTTAGTTAATATGGGTTTGTTTTGTCGTAACAAACTTTCTAATTCAGCAGACGTTATTACATTGTCGTAAATTTTATAGCCGTATTCTTCTTTTAAACGTGCGTCGAATAAGTCGTAACCGGTAGCTATAAGTATAGTTTTGGTAGTTATGGTTGAATTATTGCTTAAATTGACCGAAAATAGCCTATCTTTTTCTGAAAGATGTATAATTTTTGTGGAGCGTAAAATAGTTATATCACCTGGCAGTTGTTGTAATAGAGTTTGTATAATTTGATGTGCGTTCTTGTAGTTAGGAAAGAGTTTGTTCCATTGTGCAACATGCCCGCCTAGCTCAGACTCTTGCTCAACAAGTGTTACAGAATAGCCAAGAAGATACAGATTTGTGGCTGCTTCTATCCCGGCTATCCCTCCACCAATTACGAGTACATCGCTATTCATGTAATCAATAGTTTAAAATTTCAGGTATTTCTGGGGGTGTTGTTCCCAGATATTTATCCTTTTTGGAATATTTAATGCCTAATTTGTCCAGCAAAGGTTCTACGGGTATTTGGTGCATTTGTAAACCAATTTTCCAAGGATCGTATCCGAGCAGCAAAGCGGTAATTTCTTCGAAGGTAAGTACAGGGATTGCTTGATGATGATTGCCAAATAGTTTATTTTCTTCAATAGCAGCTACATATTGCCAGCGATCGAGAAAATAATTGCACCCAGGACAGTTGGTAATGATGAGATCAACTTCGTAGGGTTGCATCGATTCGAATTTTTTTAAGGAATGCGAATAACTGTAACCTCTATTGGCTTTGATAAGATATTGACGAAAACCAAATCCACAGCAGTGACGGCGTTCGGGATAATCGAT
>CALGPK010000057.1 GCA_937960415.1 uncultured Bacteroidales bacterium
TTGCATTACTTGCACTTTGTCTATTTTAACATAGAACCAGTCGGTGCAATCGTAATGACGAAAAGCAATGTAAATGTCCTGTCCATTATAGTTAGCCAAAGGCAACGTTACTTCTTTCCAAATGGTATCGGCAGCTGTTAAAGTGGTGGTATAAATGCTGCTAAAGTTGGCAGGTTGTGTGCCGGTTGTAGACACTTCAACACCAATTTTTTCGCTTGGCCAATCGGGATCCTGAGGAGCTACATAAAATTTTAACATCATGTTAGCATTAGGTATTGAAAGCTGGGGAGTTATTAGGTAATTGTTGGGTGTAAGAGGAACATTGACCCATGATGCCGAAACAGCCGTTTTTGTACCATCATAGGCAGGCCATCCTTGAGAAGCATCACGTTGTTCCCATTTTTTGCCATCGCCGTCAACATCTAAGTTGTCCCAGCATTGTGGAGGAAAAGTAGAACCTTCAAAACTTTCTACCCATGGGAAATTTGTAATAGCACTGCAGGTAACACCTGTGCCATTTAATGTAACAGTAACGTCACCACCATTGGTTACAATAGTTACTGTAGCGGTATGGTTGCCTGCACTGGTTGGATTATAGCTGAAAGTAAAGGTTGTACTCTGACCTGTTGCAAGGTTAACTGAGGATGGATTTAATGAACAATTAAAAGGTGTTCCTGTTAATCCATTAATGGACGAAACAGTTAAAGTGCCTCCTCCAGCATTGGTTAAGGTAAAGTTTGTAGAATTAACATTATTTCCTACTGGAACAGTTCCAAAGTTATAAGTTGTTGGTGATACAATGGCTGTTGGGTTAGAAGAATTATTAGCTGCAAAACGAACTAAAATAGCATGAGCGGTTTTAGGTCCACCCTGGAATAAATTTTCTACTGAATACCAGTTATTATTGTAAGTGCAATAAGCTGTATTAACGGTTCTGTTGGGATTGTTAAATTGTGCAATATAGGTACAGAATGTGTCAGCAGGATTGTTGTAAGTAATTTCATACCCTACATAAAAGTTACCAACAACAGGGATAGGGTTGTCAAAAATTATTTCATTGTATTGTTCTTCTGTAAGTGAACCAATCAGTACTGTTTTGGAACCAAGTTCAGCACCGGGGGTATTTCCACCAGCATAAACTTTGAAGGTAACCGATGCATTTGGATTAGCTGCATAAGCAATGGCTACAGCAACAAACAAACCATTAATTTCGCCAGGAATAGTGTTGGTAAACTTTTCGGCATATTTATTCATCATATAGCCATTGTGTCCGGGAAAATATCCCCATTGACCTGTTAAGGTGTAGGCGGTAAGGGTATCGGTGGGTAATGTATTGTCTAATGTGTCGGTGTCGGGTAATTTTACACCATTAGCATAATTCCATGTAAGTTTTGACGCTTGAATGGAATGTTTTACATCGAACGATGTTCGTTTTGTTTGTGCATTTAATAAGCCAAACAACAACAAAAAACTCAATAAAAAGTAAACGTTTCTCATAGACATTAAATTTAGTTAAACATTAATTAATGCAAAGTAAATAATTTTCATTAAGACTACAAAAAAAAATAATTGGTTGCATACTATATTTTACTTAAATAATTTAAAGCAGCTTGAATCACTGGATCGTTTTCGTTGCTGATGGTATAAAAACCTTCGTTGTTGAATATGTTTCTTATTATGTACGAACGGATATGGTTCATGATGATGGTTTTAGATTGCTCAATATCGTTGGGCTCTGCTTTAATACCCTGTTGCAAGGAGTAATTTACAAAATCTTGATAAACAGTAGATTGTTTTAAATATTGATCGAGATCTTTCCAATGTTTAAATTTGTTAAATGTGTTTCGGTTTTTATCGGAGTATTGAAAAGCAAATTGGTAAATAATCGATTGACTGGCTGTTTTATAAAAAAAATCATTTTCTTTTTTGTTGTTCTTCACATATATATCGGGATAAATTCCTCCATTTCCATAAACATTTCTGCCTTTTTTAGTTTTATAAATAGGCATGTTTTTGGTCGAAACACTATCGATACTGTCTGTACGTGTCATAAGGTCGGCATAATAATTAAGTAAAGAATGTTTGTATTCGCGTTGAATGCACCTACCGCTTGGTGTGTAATAACGTGCTATGGTAAGTCTAACAGAACTTTTGTCGTCGAAAAAAATGGGTTCTTGTACCAGCCCTTTACCAAATGATCGTTGACCTATAATAGTGCCGCGGTCGTTATCTTGAATAGCTCCGGCTAATATTTCGCTAGCAGAAGCCGAAAATATATCCTGTAATATAACAACTTCGTCGTTGTGAGCAATTCCATAAGAAGTTGCTCTGTATTCTTTTCGAGGGTGTGCTTTCCCTTCTGTGTAAACAATTAGTTCGTTTTCTTTTAAAAATTCGTCGGCAACACCGATGGCTGCATCCATATATCCTCCTCCGTTTCCTCTTACATCGACTATAATTTTATGAATACCTTCTTTGTGGAGTTTTTGTAAAGCTTCGTGAAATTCGCTTGGTGTGGTTTTGGCAAAGCGTGCTATTTTTATATATCCAATATCATTACCTATTTTCATTGCTACATCTATGCTATGCATGGGTATTTTGTCGCGAGATATAGTAAATTCAAGTAATTTATCAATAAAGGAGCGTTTAATATGAACTTTCACCTTTGTTCCCTTGGGTCCTTTAAGTAATTTCATTACTTTTTGATTGGTAATACCTATTCCGGCAACAGTACTATCGTTTACTTTAACAATGCGATCGCCAGCTAATAATCCAACTTTTTCAGCAGGTCCGCCAATGATGGTGTTCATTACAACAATAGTATCGTTTTGTATGCTAAATTCTATTCCTATGCCTTCAAACTCACCTTCTAAGGGGTCGTTCATATCATCGAATTCTTGGGCTGGGATGTATATCGAATGAGGATCAAGGTTTTCGAGTAGTGCCGATATGGCTTTTTCGATTAAGGAGTCTTTATTGATAGTATCAACATATTCATTTTCGATGTAGTAAAGAAGTTGCTGAAGTTTGTTGTTGGAACTGCTGCTGTAAGAAGTGTTATTTAACAAAAGTTTTTCAAAGTTGTCGAGTGTAGAATTGCTAAAATATAGTTTGCCAAGAAACAACCCGGCAATAAAAACTAAGGAAAAAATAATCGGTAAATAATAATATAGTCGTTTATTCATGCGATTCGTACAATGGTAAATGTAATACTTCAATTCCGGCACGTTGGAGTAGTTGTATGCCATCGTTGTTGTGATAGAGCTCAGAGAACACAACGCGTTTTATGCCAGATTGAATAATTAGTTTGGCGCATTCCATGCAGGGCGATGTGGTAACATACAACGTTGCTCCTTCGCTGTTGTTGGTTGATTTAGCTACTTTGGTAATGGCATTGGCTTCGGCATGAAGAACATATGGGTAAGTTTGATTATTTTCGTCTTCGCATTGATTTTCAAACCCGGAGGGCGTTCCGTTATAGCCATCGGATATAATCATTTGGTTTTTTACGATGAGGGCACCTACTTTTCGGCGTTTGCAATAGCTATTTTCGGCCCAAATTTTTGCCATTTGAAGGTATCGTTTGTCCAGAAGTAGCTGTTTTTTATTCATAAAAAAAACCCTCCATTGAGGGTATTAACTGGTACCCGGAGCCGGGGTCGAACCGGCATGGGTTTGATCCCACTGGTGTTTGAGACCAGCGCGTCTACCAATTCCGCCATCCGGGCAATGAACAATAAAATTTCTGGCAAAAGTAATAGAAAGTTTTAAAATTTCAAAATTAAAGTTTAATTGTGAAAATCGTTAACTTTGTAAAACCATTCATTATTGATAATTATGTCGAACGATTCCACCCCATTGATGAGGCAGTATAATAGCTTTAAAGCAAAATACCCCGATGCTATTTTGCTTTTTAGGGTGGGCGACTTTTACGAAACCTTTGGCGAAGATGCTGTTAAAACATCTTCTATTTTGGGCATTACCTTAACCAGTCGAAACAATGGCTACGCAGCTGAGATACCACTTGCCGGATTTCCCTATCATGCATTAGATACGTATTTACCAAGACTAGTAAGAGCCGGACAGCGTGTTGCTATCTGCGAACAACTTGAAGACCCTAAATTGGCTAAGACCATTGTTAAAAGAGGTGTAACCGAAATTATAACACCGGGTATTGTAACTCACGAACGGGTACTTAATCATAAAGAAAATCACTTTCTTTGTGCAATCTACTTAGATAGAAAACAATACGGATTGGCTTTTATTGACATTTCGACGGGAGAATTTCTGGTAACTGAAGCCTGCAAAGAAGAAGTCGAAAAACTTTTGCAGAGTTTTCAACCTAAAGAAATATTGTACGAACGGAGTCAGCACGATCATTTTTATCCCTGGTTGAGTTCTACCTATTATTTATACAAATTAGATGATTGGTACTTTAATTATGAAACTTCGTTTGAGCGAATTTGTAAGCACTTCAAGGTTTCTACACTCAAAGGTTTTGGTATTGGCGATTTTGTTCAGGGTGTTTCGGCGGCTGGTGCTATCCTGCAATACTTCGACACAACACAACACGATAAATTGTCTCATATTACACGTATTTCGCGTATGGTAAACGACGATTATGTGTGGGTTGATAAATATACATTACGCAATTTGGAGTTGTTATATTCGTCAAACGAAAACGCCCGTACGCTTGTAGATGTCATAGATAGAACTGTTACACCCATGGGAGGTCGTTTGCTGCGTCGCTGGATAGCTTTTCCGCTTAAAGATATTCATAAAATAGAATACCGCCTGAATATTGTTGAATACTTAATTAAGCATTCCGAATGTATAGACGATATTGAGCGACAAATGAAGCATGTAGGCGATTTGGAGCGATTGGTTTCAAAAATATCCATAGGCAAAGCTGGTCCACGCGATGTGATTCAATTGTCGAATGCACTTTTAGCAATAGAAAGGATTAAACAAATCTTTGGTTCAAATTCGCCGTTGTTTTCCATAACAGAGCAACTTCAGGAATGCCATTCCGTTTATCAAAAAATTATTCGTACCATTAAGCCCGATTGTCCGGCTCAAATTCAAAAAGGTGGTGTAGTATGCGATGGGGTAAATGCTGAATTAGATGAGTTGCGTTCTATCTTATACGACAGTAAGTCTTTTTTGAACAAAATACAGGAACGCGAAATACAACGAACCGGTATTCCATCGTTGAAGATTAGTTTTAACAATGTATTTGGTTATTATATAGAGGTCAGAAATACGCATAAAGACAAAGTTCCAACCGATTGGATTCGCAAGCAGACGCTAACCAGTGCCGAACGATATATCACCCAGGAACTGAAGACATACGAAGAAAAGATACTCGGAGCAGAAGAAAAGATTTTAGCTCTCGAAGCTCAAATTTTCCAGGATTTGTTGAATGAAATAATAACGTATATTCCTACATTGCAGTTAAATGCTAACTTACTTTCGCAACTCGACTGCTTTCAATCGTTGGCAAAAGTGGCTATCGAAAACAAATATGTTCGACCGGTTATAGATCAGTCGTTTATTATACATTTAAAAGATGCACGTCATCCTGTAATAGAAAAGCAGCTACCGCCGGATAAGCCATTTATTCCAAATGATATTTTCATCGATTCCAACACACAACAGATTATTGTTATTACGGGTCCAAATATGTCGGGCAAATCGGCCATTTTGCGTCAAACAGCCATTATTGTTTTAATGGCACAGATGGGTTCGTTTGTTCCGGCACGTGAGGCTACCATTGGTTTGGTTGATAAAATATTTACCCGAGTAGGTGCCAGCGATAATATTTCGCAAGGTGAGAGTACTTTTATGGTAGAAATGCTAGAAACGGCAACTATTTTGAATAATTTGTCGGAACGTTCGCTTGTTTTGCTCGATGAGATAGGACGTGGAACCAGTACGTACGATGGTATTTCAATAGCATGGGCCATAGCCGAATTTATCCATGAATATCACGAAGGAAAACCGCGTACGTTATTTGCCACACATTATCATGAATTAAATGAAATGGAAAAGACGTACCCTCGTATAAAGAACTATCATGTTAGTGTAAAAGAAGTAAACAATCAGATTTTATTCCTACGCAAACTTTTACCGGGCGGAACAGAGCATAGCTTTGGTATTCATGTGGCCGAAATGGCAGGGATGCCAAAAAGTGTTGTTAACAGAAGTAAAGAAATACTCAAGCAACTTGAATTGGAAAATACTAATAGTTTGGCAAAACCTGTTGATAAAATTGGCAAGGAAAGAGAAGGCTTTCAGCTATCAATTTTTCAACTCGATGATCCGGTTTTGTGTCAAATTCGCGATCAATTAAAGAATTTGGATATTAACCATTTGACTCCCATCGAAGCATTAAATAAGTTAAACGAAATTAAAAAAATTTCAGGCTTATAGTGAAAGAAGAGAAAAGATATGCATACTTTGTTCGGAATATGACGTGTAGGTGTTGTGAACACTTAGTTAATCTGGTTTTACAACTTCATGGTTATGAGGTAATTGAAATCCAAAGTCCTAAAATTGTCTTATACAAATCGAATTTTGATGAAAAAGAGCTTGAAGATTTGTTGTCGAAATATGGTATGTCGCTCATAAAAAACAAAGATGCTCAATGTGTAGAAATGATAAAGCAGGCAGTAACCGAATTAATTCATTATTCTAACAATATCGACTCTATTGTTCGTAAATCGGAATATTTAGTTGAGCGATTGCGTATGCCATATCAAAAAATTTCGCGAATCTTTTCCAAGCACGAAGGCATTACTCTCGAACGATATATGATGCATCAAAAAATGGAACGTGTAAAGGAATTATTAATACAAAATGAATATACTTTGAGCGAAATAGCTTATTTGATGGATTTCTCGAGTGTTCATCATCTTTCGTCTGCATTTAAAAAATATTGCGGTATTACGGTAAGCGAATTTAAACAGAGATATACGTATCCTTTACCATAGCGAGTTTGTAAGCCTATTAATTCTTATATTAAAAAATTTTAATCAAAATATTTGAATAAAATATTGTAAAATTCAAACCATTGTACTAAATTTGTCGATATTTCAAACTTAATTAGCTATGAGAAAATTTTTATCGATTATTTATTTGATTTTAATTTGTGCTGCAGCTTTTTCGCAGTCGTATCCGATTGGGCATCGGACTTTTAATTTTGTTGATCCAGCACGAAATCGAACTATTCAAACCGAAGTGTATTATCCTGCTACTGTTTCGGGCGATAATACACCATTTGCATCGGGTCAGTTTCCTTTGTTGGTTTTTGGGCATGGGTTTACGATGGCATGGGATTCGTATGAATGGCTATGGGACAGCTTAGTTCCACGTGGATATATTATGGCTTTTCCACGTACAGAAGGTGGTATTTCACCAAGCCATAGTGCATTTGGTTTAGATCTTAAGTTTCTTAATAATTTTATTTTAAGCGAAGGAAGTAATGCTTCATCGTTTTTCTATCAGCACATACTTGGTACCAGTGCCATTATGGGACATTCGATGGGAGGAGGCTCATCTGTTTTAGCCGCTTCTGGTAATACGAATCTAACCACTTTAGTTAACTTTGCTGCAGCTGAAACCAATCCAAGTGCCATAAGTGCTGCAAGTAATGTTGTAGTACCATCCCTTATATTTTATGGCACAAACGATGGAGTAACACCTCCTGCTAATAATCAGATCCCTATTTATAACAATTTAGCTTCCTCGTGCAAAACCCTTGTGGGAGTTGTTGGCGGAGGGCATTGCTACTTTGCCGATTATAATTTCAACTGTAGTTTTGGTGAAGGCACTACCAATCCGCAACCAACGATAACCCGGGCACAACAGCATACTATTGTATCGCAAATTCTTTTGCCTTACTTAGACTTTGTGTTGAAGAGCGATCCTGTTGCTGAGCAAGTCTTTTATCAACGATTAAATACCATGACGTCTATAACTTTTCAACGTAGTTGTTTGATGAACAATGATTTGGCTCTGATAGGTTTTAATTCACCTGTTAATGGTTGTGGTTTAAATTCTAATCAAACTATAAGTGTACGACTTAAAAATAATGGAACTAATCCTGCTTCAGGTTTTACCTTAACATACATATTCAATAACCAGGCACCTGTTACTGAAACCTATAATGGAACTATTGCACCAGGCGATACCGTTACTTATACGTTTAACACAACCGTAGATGCAGGGACACCTGGAGCAAGTTATTCTTTTTTGGTGTATGTTTCGTATCAACTAGACGAATATGTTTACAATGATACCATTAGCTTAAACCTTACCAATACTTCGGTAGATCTTCCCTTGAGTGTTGATTTTACGGGATTTAATGGTAGCAATTTAGCCACAGTGTTTCCTGGTTGGAAAGAAGCTCAGGGAATTGTACCTGCGGGTACCACTTCTATGTGGGTTAATCGGACAGGCATAGGCTCACCGACTAATGTAACGGCAAAAGTGAATTTTTATGGTTCGCCTATTCGCGAATGGATTGTAGGCCCAGGATTTTTATGTACACCTTATACATATTTATATTTTGATGTAGCGGTTACTGCATATAATAGCAGCAATCCTTACACGAGCGGAATGGCTAATAACGATAGCTTGCGTGTTTTTTATTCGACCGACTGTGGAAATACATGGAAACGCTTAACAGCATTTGGCAAAAACAGTGGATTTACCAATTCGCTGCAAACTTTATCTATAAACCTTTCGCAATTTAGTGGAAACGGCTTGGCAATAGCTTTTCAGGCATTTAGAGAAACAACTTCGGCAAATGACTACGATCTCCATATAGACAACATTTTGATAAAGAATGAATTTCCCTTTGACCTTTCGGTTCATCAACTGGTTAGTCCTACCAGTAAAACTTGCTATGGTAACGAACCCGTTATGGTTCGAATAAAAAACACAGGAATTAATACGATGGATTTTGCTCAAAATCCTCTGACGGTTGAAGTTATGGTCAATAATGGACAAGTGTATCATCAGGCAGTAACGGTTTCGTCGGGGACATTGGCTGCAGGCAATGAAACTGATATTAGTTTACCAGCAATAGATATGACCTATCAAGGTACTTACAATTTTGTAGTACAATTAAATCATAATTTAGATAACAATAATGTAAACAATATACTTCAAACTACGATTACAGTTAACAATCCCGATGTAATCATTACCGGTGATACGTTGATATGTCAAGGCGAGAGTACTTTATTATCGGCTGTAGCAAGTGCTTATGGTAACGTTCTAGTTTCTGATTTCAACAATACACCGTACAATATACCTGATAATTTGGGTAACGGAATAATTTCAAGTATTACATTAAATCTGCCTACCAGTGTTTTGGCATCTTCGGTGCTTGAAATTATTATAGATAGCTTAACCCATCCATACGTGGGCGATTTGAAAATGGAGCTTTATGCACCAAACAATAGCTTCATAACTCTTGTAAACAAGAGAGGTGGCAATGGCGATAACTATATAAATACGGTGTTTACGATGAATGCTACAACACCTATAACTAGCGGTACAGCTCCATTTACCGGACAATTTTTGCCAGAAGAAAGCTTTACCAATTTAACCGGTACAGCTAATGGAACTTGGAGATTAAAAGTAATGGATTTAGGAATAGGCGATGTAGGTACGTTACACAAATGGACAATAAAAATTCTTGCACCCAATAGTATTGTTAGTTATTCTTGGAGTAGCGGGCAAAACACACCATCTATAATGGTTACGCCCATAAACACTCAAACCTATATGCTTACAGTAACAGATGCAAATGGATGTACTGTGTCCGGCGGTTTTACAGTAAATATAGGTGGTCAAATTGGAAGCATCAATCTTGGCAACGATAGCACGTTGTGTGAGGGGCAATCGGTTACACTTGATGCTGGTAGTGCATTTACAAACTATGTTTGGAACACCGGTGCACAAACTCAAAGCATAATAGTCAATACATCTGGGACATACTGGGTACACGCTACCGATGCCTGTGGTACTGTTGCTGATACTATTACGCTTAACTTTAATCCTTTGCCCGACGCTAGCCTTAGTAATTATAGTGTGTGTGCAAATCAAACCTTAACGTTGTCGTTGAGCAATAACTGTGCTACTTATCTTTGGTCAAATGGTTTTACTAGCGACTTTTTGATTGTACCTACAGATATTTCAGGTACATTCAGTTATCAGGTAACCGTTACCGATTGCAATGGTTGTACCAATATCGGCAGTTCTATAGTAACAGTTTACGAGAGTCCTGTATTGGATTTGGGTCCAGATACATTAATTTGTCAGAATCAAACGTTATTATTAGATGCAGGCAATCACGATACATATATATGGTCGAATGGCGCTACCAGTCAAACCATATTAATTGATGGTTTACAATATCCGGAGGGTAATTATACTTATTCGGTTACCGTAACAAATGCAAATGGTTGCACTAATACCGATGATATAATTATAATCATCGATCCTTGTACTTCTATAGAAAATAATGAGAATATCTCTTGTCGTATGTACCCTAATCCGGCAAAAGAATGGATTGCTTTAGAAAATCTGCCTGTGCAATCCTACATCGAAATTATTGATAATAATGGAAATAAAGTATATGAATTTATGAATAAACATTCCATTGAAAAGCTCGATATTCAATCGTTATCTGCTGGGATATATTTAATTAAGATAACTAACAATAGTTCGCAAACATTCGTTTTGATAAAAGAATAGAGGAAACGAATGAGGATTAACTTTTTAATCGCCTACAGTAATGTAGGCGATTTTTTTCCCAATAATTACATTAGAAATTTTTAATGCAATGCGAAAAAAATAAAGTTTTTTTTGGTTTGCTTTCGTTGTAAAAATTAGTGATTTTTCTTTATCTATAAATATATTGATTCGCTTTATTTGATACTTCGCAATGAATAATTTAAGTTTACTTATAATAACAAATATATGCCGTGTCTTTCGAAACTTCGACTTGAAATCGAGTATTTGCCGGTACTTTAAAGCTTTGCCCTTTGTAGTAAACTTGTTTGTTATGTTCGTTAAAAGTAACCTTCATCTCGCCTTCGATGATGTGCATCATTTCTTCGCTAGAGGTTCCAAACTCATAAATACCGGGTTCCATAACACCAACGGTAGCCAAACCATTTTCGCAAACCATAGCAAGAGACTTTACTTTGCCATCGAAGTATTCATTAACCTTAACCATAATAATTTTTTTTTTTGCAAAAAAAGTAATGTATGTTAAATATTTTTATGAGATTTATCATTAATTATATCCACCATGACAAATTCATATACAGGCTGTGTTCTAAATAGTCGTAATGATCTGTTTTAAAATGATTGTCGTAGTAATCGTATGACGAAGATTTGAATAAAAGCATATAACGTATAGAAAATTTAAATTTGTTAAAAGGAAAAATTAAATGAGCTGCTGCTCTGTAATTGCAGATGTCGGTAGTGTTGTGTATAACGTAGGCATAATTTTCAGCATAATTGCTGATTTTCCCGATAGAGGCATTTTGTTCGAACCACATTTTTGGAAAAACTTTGATACCTATTTTTTCATCAAAAATAGTGTATGTTTTATTGTTTTGACTCGATAAGGCAACACTGCCAATCACGTACAAATTCAAATTTCCTTTCGGATATAGATAAAGTGTAGTTCCTGTATTTTGTTGTTTTAATCTGTTCAAATTAGATACCGAGGCATGAATATCCCATTCTGCATTTTGAAAACGATGTTTAAGTGACAATGAAATAGCAAAGTTGTTTAAAAATATTTGATCTCTCCATAATTCAACTTTATTGTCATTTTTGTTATAATTGGAGTTGAGTGTTTCATAATTGACGATAATCCAATTTGCAGCAGGAAGAAGGTACCATTTATATTTTAGTCTAAGTAAAGTATTAAAATACATCTGATGTTGAAACAAGCGATAACGGTCTTCGATGCTATTGTTTTCTATCCATATTTGGCGCGACATATCCATAATAAGGTTGGCATAAGAAAACAATGTAAGAGAATGTTTGCTAGAGGTAAATTGAAAACCGGCAGCATTGTATGTAACAGAATGTATCTGATTGCCTTGAAGCCATTTTATATTATTTGGATTTTTCTTTTCAAAAAAAATGATATTTGTTTGAGGTTGTGAAATATTAGATTCGATGTAAGCCATCTGTAAAAATAGATGTTTTAATGTTGTTTGGGTAGCCAATTCGGAGTTGTTTTTAATCAGATAGTTGGCTTCTATAGCTTGATTGCTGAACAGATAAGCATAATATAATGTTTCGAATACAAAAACATCTTTACTGTTAAATTCTCTGGCTTTGGTAAGATGTATTATGGCTTTGGTATAGTTTGCTTTTATGTAATAAGCATACCCGATACGTGCACGTAAATAAAAATAGTCGATATTGTTCGATATAGCTTTTTCGCCTAAGTCAATTAAACTATCCCAGTTGTTTTGTTGATAATACTGCCATGTTTTTTGTTCAATCTCGTTAAAGCTAAAACCTGGCTGAGCATATAAAGACAAGGTAAAAAATGAAAAAAATATAAGAAGTCTTACTGCCATAACCATTCTATCTCTACGTTCATATTGTTTTGATCTAATGTAACTATTGTAGGATATTGCGGATAATTGGAAGGATTAAATTCTACGTAACCGATTAGAAAATCGTTCATTTGTTTTCGGTCGTAGAATTCAATTTTATACAGTTTGTTCATCGAAGGAAAGGTGTATGGAGGGTTGATAAAGAACGAAACGGGTAGATAATACTGGCTAACCTGATATATAATTTGATTGATTCCGTTTAGATAAACATTGCCATTATAGTCGGTAATTTTGTAGTATACATTTACTACAGGAGGTTGTGGTGGGAATGGCATTTGTTTTATGGTTATTCGCTTAATTTTGCAGGTCGATGGACCTGACGACAATACCTGAATGTAATTGCTTTTGGTTAATGTGTGTGTGCCATAAGCATTTGATACGGTGAGTGTTATGTCGTAAGTACCGGGAGTTGTGTATAAAATCTGAGTGGGGTTTTGTTGAGTTGAAGTAGAGGGTATGCCTCCATTAAATGTCCATTGCCACGATGTGGGAATATTTGATGAAAGGTCGCTAAAATTAACAGTTTGACCAGCCATAATTGTAGTATTGCTGGCAACAAAGTCGGCAATAGGTGCATTACCCGGGCTGTTAATTTTTATATGCTTCTTCTTTTCTACAAAAGAAGAACCACAAGCATTTACGGCTGTAAGTGATACGTCGTAAACACCAGGAGTAGTATATACATGATAAGGATTTTGAAGAATTGATGTTTGCCCATCTCCGAAATTCCAAAACCACGAAGAAGGTAATACTCCCGATAGGGTTTCAGCAGTAAAGTATATGGTGTCGTTTACATTTTTTATGGTATCGGACACGTGGAAATCTATAATGGGTGTCCTTACTACATATATCCATTTCTGTTCGCTATGCATGCCTCCATTGCCGTATGCAGTAAGTGTTACTTTATAAATTCCTTCGTTGATAAATGTGTGTGCAGGATTATTGTCATAAGTAGGTGGAGTTCCATCGCCAAAATCCCAACGATACACTTTTCCGTACTGTGATAAATTCTGGAAAGATATAGTAGCAGGAACAGTGCACTGATGAAGGTAAATGTAGCTAAATTCGGCAATTGGTATTGGTTTGTTTTCTTTTCTGCAAGAAAAATTCAAAGTTAAAATAAAGATAATCAGCCATTTATATCTCATGTTTTTCGTTTAAACAATGACGTAAAAAATAGGGTACAGGTTGCACATTATTTTGCTATAAACAATCCGTGTAGTTCTGCATTGATTTGGTCAATGATTTGTGCCAGATGTTCCGGGTTATTTGGAAAATCGTTGTTATCTACATCTACAATAAGTACTTTGCTAAGGTTGTAACTCGAAATCCATGCTTCGTATCGTTCGTTGAGTTTTTTTAGGTAGTCGAGACGTATATTGGCTTCGTATTCTCTACCACGCTTTTGTATCTGTTCGACTAATTTAGGTACGGATGCCTGCAAATATATGAGTAAATCGGGTGGCTGCACCAACGACGACATTAAATTGAAAAGGGTAAAGTAGGTTTCAAAATCGCGTGACGACATTAGTCCCATAGAATGTAAATTGGGTGCAAAAATGAAAGCATCTTCGTATATGGTTCTATCCTGTATAACTGTTTTTGGCGATTTTCGAATTTCCAGTATCTGACTAAATCGGCTATTAAGAAAGTAAATTTGAAGATTAAACGACCATCGGTGCATATCTTCGTAAAAATCGTTTAGATAAGGATTGTCGTCCACTTCTTCGTAGTGTGCTTCCCATTTATAATGTTTTGCCAGTAAGGTTGTTAAAGTTGTTTTACCCGAACCAATATTACCAGCAACTGCAATATGCATGCCCATAATCGAAAAATTTTGAATTTAAAAGTACTCGATTTTTTTCAAATTTCAACGGTTAACTGAAAATTTTGTAGTTAAATCAGTCTCATTAAATTTAAGTAAATATAATCCTGAAGATAGGTCCGAAACATCAATTTTCAAAATATTGGTTGATTGGTAGCTACCTTCTTTTACGACATTACCCGATGAGTTAATTATTTGATAATGAGATAGTTGATTGTTTTTTCCGTTGAGTTTGACATATAATATTTTTGAACATGGATTGGGAAACACTTGAACTGATGAAATGATTTGATTATCAACATGCGATGGATTTTTAACCTGGATGTAATTATTCCGTATAAGGGTATTTGAAAAATTGTTGTTCCATGCTATGAGTGTAACAGTATATGTGCCTGTGTCTGAGTACAGGTGGTAGGGGTTTGTAGAGTTAGAAGTGGAACCATCGCCAAAATCCCACCAGTATGAGGTTGCGTTTTGCGAGGTGTTGACAAATATAGCATAGGCATTGGGCAAAAACAGTATAGTATCCATCGCGTAAAAATCAGCAATTGGAAGATTTTGTGGTAAATAAATAAAACCATCGGATGACATTTCGGCTACTAGTCCAGCATTGTTTTTTGCTCTGATAGTTATGTAATACGTGTTGTTTATACTCAGGTTTAAGTTGTTTAAAGTTAGTTGTTGTTGTGTTCCGTTCGAAGTCCACGAAATTACATTGCTATCTCCGGGAGCTGTTCCTATAGCATAAAAGTATTCGTTGATGCCCGAATTAGGATCATCGGCATGCCATTCGAACGAGAGTTGGTTTGTTTGTGTGATGGTGTCTATATCGCTGCCACTGCCATCGTAAACATACGAAAAAATGGGTGCCGTCCAATCAACATTAAGATCGTGATAGGCAATGCTTGATAAATTGTTGGACAAGTCAACCACAATAGATTTTATTTTAGCACCATACGTTTGTGGGTTAGGATTCTGGTATCGTATGTCTTTAGAAGAGTTGCCAAGGGTTATGGTAGCAGTAGGATAACGTGAACGATAAACTTTAAGTTCGGTTACCGATAGAGCGGCATTGCCAGTTCTAAAACTAATATATTTTCCGCCAGTTGCGTTATGAGGTGAGGGGTCGGTCCAGCTTCCCAGAAAAACATTGTTACGCCATACTTTTATTTCACCAGTGATGCGGTCGTAGGTTACGATGATGTCGTACCATTGATTGTCGTTAGTAACAACATTGTTTATAACATGTTGATACGTGGTAAATGAATTATTAACAACTTTGTAAAACTCAAGTGTTGAAGTTGACTGTCTGAACCAGATGAAATACGAATTACCTCTATTGTCTAAGCTTGCAGAATCGCAGAAGAAATGAAACCCGAATCGTTTGTTAGTGCCCGAACCCGATAATTTGGCTTTAAAGTGATAAAGATAACGGTTAGAGAGGGTTTGATTGAGCGAAGCATAAATATTGGTGTTGCTTAAGCTTTCGTCGGTTTGGGTAAGTTCGCCATTTTGAACGGCCCAGTTTCCCGTGGTAATGTTCCAATGTGGTTGCAAAGTATCGAAGTTGTCGCCAAAGAAGCCACGCTGGCTATTGGCACCCCAGTATTGTCCGTCGTAATCGAGTACCTGATAAAAAGCTTTGTCGATGCCCATATTATCAGTATCGGTAAAAGTGGCTACAAAATCTTGTGTTTTCCAGTTGCCCGGTGTAGAAATCGAAGTAGTAGGTGCAACGTTATCTACCTGAGTGGGTGAGAATTTAACACAATCGAAAGCAATGGAATCGCCGGTGGTTCCAGTTACATCGCCCAAATAAACATATTTTTGTGATGAAGTAGTAAAATAATAGGTTCCTAATGTAACCCATTGGTTGCGGTTTACATGCTGATTGATAATAATGCTATCTACTCCGTTGGCATGATAAATTTTGTATTTAGCATGAGTGGTGTTGCATCCTTTGGGTGGGATAAAAGCTTTTACAGTGTAATATCCGTTTTGTGTGATTTTCGGTGTCCATGTGCAGTAACAAATATCGCTGCCTGAGGCTTCACCAAGGGTGTACCAGCAATGATTCCCATAGCCTACATTAAAATCGCGAAAGTAACGCATGTGCGAACCGTTGGCACTATTGTTCATAAAAAAGCCATGGTTGAAATGGTTGTCGTCGATGATAGTGTCGGAATAAGCCGGTTGACTACCACGCGCTGCAACCGTCCATGCAATATATCCATAACTTCCGTTTGCGTCGAGGTTTTGATAGCCATAGTTGTAGCCGGGCCAATCGTAATAAACATAAGCACCGTCGTAACTTGGATAACCGGGTGTGTTTTTATTTCCATACGGGTCGTTGAAAATAAGTGTATATTGATTTGACTTATATCCAATAGCTAATACTAAATGCCCTGATGATGTAAGGTAAGCACAAATAGGATGCACGTAACCATTATTGATTTCGGTTTTTGTAGCGTTAAAGGTGCACGAGGTAGTCCAGTATTGGTTCGAGGTAAGGTAGTGATTTTGTATGTAGTTTTTCATGCGGCTATTGGGGCCATAGTTTCCTGTCCACATATATCCATAACCTCCATAGGCAGTTGTACCATAAGCATTGGCTGTTTCTTGATAATACCATTCGTTGAAACGGTAGCGGTCGGCAACATAACTACCATAATTGCTGATGTGTGGGTCCCAGCTATACCCGTGTGATACAGAAACTGGCCACTTGGGCAACTTGTTGTAATAAGCTATAGCCATGATTGCTGTTGTGGGAGCACAACTTCCCCATCCTGCATGCCACGATGGCGTATCGTAAACCTGATGCACATAAGGCACTGTACCGGGAACGGTAACATCGGCTTTTTGCTCATTTACGGGAAAAATGTATGATTGTTCGAATTTTTGCGGTATATTGAATTTTTGAGTGCCAAATATTTTTTGTTTTGTAATTTCTAATTTGTTGAGTTTTAAGTAGAGTATTTCGCCCGATGGATTATAATTACATCCGAGTTCAAAATCGTTGGTGGTTTTTGTAATTTGTTTAACCGTTAGTTGTGGTAAGCTAATTTCGTAAACATCGCTTTGCAGTATTTCAAAATCTTTACTCATAGATTTTATGGCTACAATTTTGTGTTCGTAAGGATGCCATTTAAATCCGGCATATTCCAGGGGTCCAAAAGTCTTTTTTTCTTGGGTATCGAAGATATAAAGTAAGTTTGGATTACTTCCGTATGCTATGTAACGTCCGTCGTAGGAAAATTGTGGATAAAACGAACCGGTTGGTCCTATTATTTCATACGTATTGTTGGTTAAGTCAAATAAAGCAATACCTTCTTCGTCGATGGCAAAAGTAGCCAAAGTACCGTTGGGCGATATACGTAAATAGTTGACATAAATAGGTAGTGTACTGATATTTATCGGTTCTTGTCCTGAAGATTTGTACAATGTGTTTTCGATGGTAAAGTAAACATTTCCCATGGCATCAAATGCAGGTTGTCCGCAATGATTTGTTTTTGTGTACAAGGTAATTACCTTTTGGGTCTCTAAATCGAAGATGCATGGCTGTTGTGTGCCGTCTGAATCGATGAGTTTAAATCCAATAAATCTGCTGTTGGGCGATAGAGTAATGTAGCGTCCACAGCCGGGCGAAGACCATAGCTTTGATAAGGAGCCATTGCTATACAAAAATAAGTCGTTATAACAGTTGGCTGTTAATACAAAGCCATAAGGCGTTTCGAAAACTTGTGTAAAATAGCCCTTATCTTCGAAACTATACGAATTTAGTTGAGCAAATGCTTCTGATAATAAACAATAAACCAGTAAAATGCTTAAAATCGTTTTCATAAACTTATTAGTTGTTGTAAATACAAATATACATCAAGTTTTTTTTGCTTGAAAAAATTTAAACAAATGTTTTTCAAACAGGTTTACAGGCTTTGTGAAATTCGTTATTTTTACAGAAAAAGTAACTATGAAGTATTTGCTATTTTTTTGTATTTTCTTTTTAGTGTTTTTTTCAGTAAGAGCTCAAACTCATGATAGTACCAGAGTTTATTTAGATTTACCTTTGTTAGAAATGCCTTTTCAAAATGACGTTGTAAAAACTTATGAAAATGTTTCATCGCTTTTATCAAATCCGGGGATGAAGCAGTCGATGCATTGGTCAAATAGTTTTTATACCCTCTCGCATTATTACATCGACAAGGCGTATCGGAATAAGACTTATGCACATCTGTCTATCATGCTATTTGATATATTGAGCATGTATGTGCCTTTAGGTATTTCGTGGATGCATGAGGAATATCATCGTTCGGTGCTGACCATTTTTTGTGCTAAAAGTTTTAATGATGTGTACCGATTTCCGTTTTTTGCTGATATTATAGCAGTTAGCCATGTTAAAGATACTGATTTAATTCAAATATCCGATTTTCATAAAGCCGATTTCCGTCGTCTAAACACTGCTGGGATGGAGTCGCAAATTCTACAGGTACGCCAGTTGCAAAAAGAAAATTTTTTTCGTTCTCAGCGAGTAAATCATACGTTTTTGTATATGTTTTCGTTAATGAATACTTTTTCGTATATTTATTCATGTTCTAATACAAAGTTTGATGTAGTGGTTGATGATGCTATTAAGCATGAAGGTACAGATATTAATAAACGTGATATGACCGGACTTGATTTTACGGCATGGGCTTATGCTTTGTACAATCCTCACATACCATACGAAGACAGGGGCTTACATCCGTCGGGTGTAGGATTAAACCGTTATATTAAACCATCGCAGCTTTCTACGGCGGCTCGTAGATATTTAAAAACACAAAGCTATTTAAACCTCCTGAATTTGTTGTCGCCGATGATAGTTGGTTTGTATGATGTTAAACTAACGGACGATTTTGTTGGTAATGCTTCGTTGAGGCATTTTCTGACACCTTTTGGAAACAATATTGCATTAGACGCTTTTTTAAAAAGCAATCGCAGAGCCTATGTGCTTACATTAAATACATACAGCAATCGTAGTTACCTCTTTTTTGGCTTGGAAGGCAATATGTATAACGTGCAATTAATGGATAATTTTACAACAAGCATTGGTGTAGGAGGATGGCTACAACCGAAAAATCTCGATTTTTATGACCGTGAGGCACGACCCGGTGGATTTGTTAGTACCGAAATAGCATACACATACAAACGATGGCAGGCATACATCGAGCTATCGTATAAAACATTTGGATGGCAACCGGGCAATGTTTATTTAGATCGATGTTTAAATGTGTTG
>CALGPK010000058.1 GCA_937960415.1 uncultured Bacteroidales bacterium
TGTTGTATCAATTTATTTCGACCGAAGAAGGTCTATCCAAATGGTTTGCCGATAAAGTCAACATTACCAACAATAAAATTGAATTTTTCTGGGCTAAGACTAAACATGAAGGTCAGATACTTTCTAAAAAAGAGTTTAAACACTTTAAATTTAGCTGGATAGAAGATATTGAAGATAATACGGGCTGCTACATCGAATTGTGCTTAATTCCAACCGACCAACCCAATCTTACTATCCTTAAAATAACCGATTTTTCGGAATCAGAGGATAAGGATGACAGCATTTTGCTGTGGCAAACTCACATCGAACAGTTGAAACGTTCTTTGGGGCTGTGGAGAGAATAGCTTAGTTCAACTTTTCGAAATTATTTTTGCGTTCCGTTATCTTTATTTTATCGCCATTTTTTAGCTTCTTGCTAAGAATATTAAATGGTCCGGTTACTACTTCGTCGTTTTCATTTATTCCACTTAAAACATGTACCCATTGATCGTCCTGAATGCCTGTTTCTACTGGCACAAGTTCAACGGATTTTCGATCGGCAGTAAGCCTAAATACACATTCTACCTGCTTTTTCTTATATGTTTCTTTAGCCTGAATATTTAATGACTTAAGTAACGAATCGGGGCGAGTAACGACAGCCTGCAATGGTACGGCAAGCACATTTTTTTCTATTCTGGTACGAATATCGACAGTTGCCGACATTCCTGGTCTAAACGGATATATGTTTTTTTCGGTCAAATGCTTGTACGACTCAGACAACATTCGAATTTTAACCTCATAGCTTGCCACCTGATCGGTATTGACGGCAGATGTTAAGCCCGACGTTGTACTCGACGACGAATTGGCCAACGAAGTAACCACACCTTTAAACAAATCGTTTGAATATGCATCTACTTCGATGGTAGCTGTATCGCCTTTATGAATACGCACAATATCATTTTCATTAACGGTAACAATTACCTCCATCACATTAAGGTCGGCAATTCGCATCATCTCGGTTCCAGCCATTTGCATCGTTCCTACCACACGCTCGCCCTGCTTTACATTGAGCTTCGATACCGTACCACTCATAGGAGCATATATGTTGGTACGCACCAACTGTGCACTGGCTTCGTTGAGCGAAGCTTCACTACTTTTGACAACAAATTCGGCAGCCACCACATTTTGCCGGGCAGCTTCAACATCGGCCTTTGCCATTTTGTATGCCGTCAATGAATTGTCGTATTCGGCTTGAGAAATTGCACCTTGCTCGTATAATTTTTTATTACGCTGATAAGTTAATTCGGTTTGAATAAACTGAGCTTCTATCTGAGCCAAACGGGCTCGAGCATTGCCTAAATTTGCTTTTGCCGACTCGAGCGAAGCCTCCATACGCTGAAGTGAGGATAAATAAACATCGGGTTTAATTTTAGCCAACAATTGTCCTTTTTTTACCTCATCGCCTTCCTTAACCAACAATTCGACTATTTCGCCCGAAACATCGGAACTAATTTTAACTTCCACCTCGGGTTGAATCTTTCCACTTGCTGTTATTATTTCTACTATATCGCGTTTAGTAGCCTTACCTATCGTAACTTCATACACGATACCCTGCTGTATCAAACCTGTTTTTCGTCCAACAATCACCACCAGTATCAAAAAAATTGTAAGAATTATACCCCAAATCCATATTTTTCGCCAATTCATATCGTTATAGTTTAATAGGTTTACCAGTATAAAAATCCAGAACTTTCAATTTAAAAATGTACTCATATTTCGACTTTAACCATTCCGATTGTGCCCTCATAAGACTTGTTTTCGATTGATTGAAATCGTATGAGCTAACCAAACCAAGGTTGAACTTTTTTTCGACATATTGAAATGCCTCATTGGCAGCTTTTTCGGCTTTTCTGGATGCTAAATACTTGTTATAGGCAGCAATGGCATCGTGATATGCTTGTTGTACTTCTTTTTGCAATTGCTTTTGCTGAAGTTCGAGATTATATTTTGCATTCAAAGCATTTATTTTAGCAGTATTAACGGTATAATTTGCCTGCCAGTTATTAAAAATTGGTATGATTAAATTGATAGTTAGGCTTTTACTAATGTTGTCGTTTAACTGCTTGTTAAAATCGGCTGTTTTATAATCATACTTAACATTGTACGAATATACCGGATACTGATTGCCATTAGCATCGACGGTGTAGCCGCTAATATAAGGGGTATCCCATGTAAACCCGGTAATTTCTTTTCGCTGCGACGAATAACCGGTAGCGTATGATGCACCCAGTGTTATTCGAGGCATTCGGTAACCTCGTGAAGCAGCCAGTGCTTTTTCGGAAGCCAACATTTTATATTCAGCACTTTTAACAGCAGGCATGAATTGGGTGGCCTCAGTAAAAACCAACTCGGGATTGAGTGGTGGCATAATAGTATCTGGATCGTTAATATGAGGTCTTTCGATTTCTATACTGTCATTAATATTTAACTCCAATAATTGAAACAATGTTAGCTTCGATAAAGTCAACGTATTAGCAGCAACTACAACCTGCATTTCGTCCGATGCCAGCTGCGATTCCATTTCGAGCACCGTTCCCTGCGGAACATTTCCTATTTCGTACAATTTTTTAGTTCGTTCTACCTGTTGTTTTGTTAAATTACGTTGATGCATCGAAGCCTTATACAACTCCTCTGCCAATAAGATTTGTAAATAAGCCGATGCAACAGCGAGCATAATATCGGACTGCGTTTTCTGAAGGTCTTGTTCCGAAGCTAAAACCATATAATAGTTTTGCCGCAACGTATGAATATTTTGAAAGCCGCTAAACAATGTCCAGCTGGTAGAAAGAGCCAAATTATTCGAACGCACATTACTTTCGGCAAATTCGTTGGTTAAAGGGTCAATGGTACGCCCCAGCGTATAACCTTGATTAACATTAGCATTAATCGATGGTAAAAATTGCATTTTACTTTTCAAATACTGATCTTTTGATTGCTGAGCCGTCAAATGTTGCATTTTTACTTGAATATTGTTCGATATAGCCAGCTCTACACATTGTTCAAAAGTTAGCCGTTTTGATTGCGAAACAGCATGATAATACAACCAAAAAAACATCAGCACAAAAAAGTAAAATCGGGTCATACAATAATAATTCAACGCATAAAGTTACGTATTAAATCATGTTTGTTAAATCGTTTTTAGTTAAATTTATATTTTTTTTGTACCATCATCGAATAAAAGAATTTTCTCCTTATCAAACCTTAAAAAAGGATATTGTTGTTCCAGTTTTTTGATTTTCGACAAAATGTTTTGTCTCAGGCTATGATATGTTGCCGATTGCGGCAACATGGGCTTATGCATACACGCTTGCATTATTTCTTCTACTTGTTTCATAAGCTCGTGTTGAGATTTCTCTATCAATGCGTCTTTAAAACGTTTCCATACGTGCTCTATACCGTCGTTAGAAGGATGAAGCATGTCGGACGCATAATAGCGATAATCCCTTAGTTCATCCATAAATATTTCGTATGCCGGGAAATAATAAATATTGGTATATTGTTGCAAAATTTTGTGTAACGAAACAAATAGTAAGGATTTACTGACCTGATTTTCGAACGAACCATATTTAAAATAACGAACCGGACTTACAGTAAAAATAATATCTACTTGTTGATTGATGGATCGTAAACATTCGATAGTGTCCGTAATAGATTTAAACACTTCCTTATCTGTAAGCATACGATGATGAAATTTGCTGGCTGGTACTTTATGACAATTAGCAACCATTTGACCTGTTTCTTTAAGCTCAAAAACAAAAGAAGTACCGTACGTAATAAAAATAAAGTTTGACTTTTTTAAAAACTCATGTGATGCTTCGATAATAGTGTTAATGTTTTCTATTACGCTGTCTACATTTATTCCAGCCATTGAACTATGAAAATGAAACGACTTGTAAATGTCGCCATCTAAAAAGAAGTCTGCTGTGTGAACTCTTTCTTTATTGACTATTCGTAAAAGGCTTTGATATATCGAAACAGGATTGTATAACGTGCCAAATGGATTGGAAAACACATTAAATTTGAAAAACGAAAGTTTTTGAGCTATTTCGTTCGAAAAACACGAACCAATAAAAAAAAGTGTGTCGTTGTAAGTTATTTTTCGTAAAAAAGGAGCTATGTTAACGGGTGTATAATACATTATCGCTTCTTTTTAGAGATCTTGATAGCAAGCTTAACAGCCCTTTCGGCATTAACTACTCCACCCGAAACACTTAAATTGCTAAAATAATCTACGCCTTTGAAAACATCTTTTGTCGGAACTAACACCTTTAATTTTTTAAACTTGACGGACGACTTCATAATAATTTCCTTTACCTCGCGTGCCGAGAGCTCTGGAAAATACGACATAATTAACGCAGCAACTCCCGAAACAACCGGCGCCGCTAAGCTGGTTCCATTCGACATATTAAATCGATTGTCTGGACTGGTAGAATAAATTTGAACACCGGGAGCAAAAATATCGACCGTTTGTTTTCCATAATTGCTAAAATATGCTACCAAATTATTCTGTGGATATTGGTCTGTTGCACCTACATTAAGCCACAAATCGGTAATACGTTTTCCGTTTTTATCGAACACCATCGGATATCTTGGAAAACTATCGTTGTTTTCGCCTTCGTTGCCAGCGGCATGCACCAACAGTACTCCGTGCTTATCTGCCAGCCGTATGGCATCGTCCACAAATTCTTTTTCAGGTGAATAAGGCTTTCCAAAACTCATATTGATAATTTTAGCCCCATTTCGAACAGCATAACGTATTGCCAAAGCTATGTCTTTGTCGCGTTCGTCGGCACCGGGGACAACTCGAAGCGTCATTATGCGTACATTGTCGGCAATACCATAACAATCGTTGTCGTTATTACGAACTGCTCCTATAACACCTGCCACAGAAGTCCCATGTCCGGGTGAAGGACCTTTTACATCATTATTGCCATAAATACTATCGTTAATATCGTATGGATTATCGCCAATCAACGCACGTATATTGGTATCGGGATTATAATATGTCTGTAGTTCCTTTTTAAGATTCTTCAGTTCCTTTTCAATGTCATTAAGTTTTATTTTATTCTTATTTAAAATAAGGTAATTACCTGCATAAATTCTTAAACTATCTATTTCTGATCTTAACAAAGTTCTTACCTCCGACTCTGTAAAATTGTCCTTATCAAAATATTTTTTTAATGCTTCGTATGCACGAAAAAAACGCATATAAAATTCTAACGTACGTTCGTATTCATCTTTTTGTTTCGTATATTTCTCTTCATATTCAGCCTTTACTTTTTTAAACAATTCGTACTCGGTTTTATCTTCGGGTTTTATTTCTTCGGGTTTTAACGATTCGTACTTCGCTTTTAGTCGTCCATACAAGCGTGTTACTTCGTATGCTTCATTGTCTATATTTTCACCACGTGCATTACCTAAAAAATTCCACCCAAAAATATCATCGACATAGCCATTGCCATCATCATCAATGCCATTGAGAACTTCGTGTGGGTTGCGCCACAATACGGGCTTCAAGTCAACATGATTGGTATCTATGCCTCCATCAATAACAGCCACTATTACCGGTTGCGATTTTCTTCCCTCAAGCAATTTGTATGCTCTATTGAGGCTAATACCCAGATTGCCTTCTTTGAGATCTTGCAAATGCCAGTTTTTTTGAGCAAAAACAACGACTTGCAAAAGGTGGAAAGTCAATAGAAAAACAAATGTTCTCATAACATTATTATACTTTTGTTGTTAATCCTTTAAAAACCCAATATCTAAAACGCAATAATATAATTCCTTTTCGGGGTTTAAATTGAAGCATATAAAACATACACAGTAAACAACTTACAACCCACTTAAAACATTCCGATAAAACTTTTAGCAATACTGCCCTGCATTTACTTTTTATACGTATATGTTCGCTTATGCCTACTCCAATGGATTGTTTTCGAATAAAATCGATAGTTGTTCTAAATTCTGGAACCAGATGATACATTACCAGCGAAGCATCGTAATAAGCTCGTTCTCCTGCTTGATAAATTCGCTGAAACATATCTTTTTCTTCACTTCCGAGCATCTGGTTAGCTTTTCTACCCAATTCGGGGTTGAACAAGCCAAAACGCTCAAATAACGAACGATGAAAAATCATATTTGAACCTCGGGGATAATAGTTATGCGAAAATTCTCTACTTTGTCTATACGGCTTAAAATAGCCCAACAATGAACCCAAATAATGCGTATACCAGCCCGGCGGTTTAGTATCAAAGTTTAGTAAAATAGGACCTCCTGCCGCTTTGTATGTATGACCTTTGGTTTGAATAAACATAACAAGATGTTGTGTATAGGTAGTATCTAAATAAGCATCATCGTCTAAAAAAACAATCCATTCGCCACGAGCTACTTCTATAGCTTTATTGCGCGCATACGAAAGCCCTTGTTTTGTCTCCGTTGTATAAACCACCTGAATATACGGATGTTGTTCTGAAAATTGATGAACTATATCCGGAGTAGAATCGGTTGAGTTATTATCGACCACTATCAACTCAAATAAATGGAAATGATTGCCCGTTTGTTGGGCAATAGCATCAAGAGCAATAGGTAAAAAACGTTCACGGTTATATGTACAAATGGCATACGAAATCAGCATTATTCTTGTTTGTTGTGTGTAATTGAAATTTTTCTTAATTCAAAATTTTTGCCAAGATACAGCTTTCTTACCTGTTCGTCTTCGCTCAACTCATAGGCAGTTCCTGCCTTAAAAATACTTCCCTCTATAAGCAAATAAGCACGGTCAGTTATCGATAACGTTTCATGAACATTATGGTCGGTTATTAAAATCCCGATATTTTTGGTTTTTAATTTAGCCACTATTTCCTGTATGTCTTCGACAGCAATAGGATCAACACCTGCAAACGGCTCATCGAGTAGAATAAATTTAGGATTTAGGGCTAAAGCACGTGCTATTTCGGTGCGACGACGCTCACCTCCTGATAGCTGAATGCCCAGGCTTTTTCGAATGCGGTTTAGACCAAATTCTTCGAGTAAGGTTTCCAGCCTCTCTTTCTGAAAATCTTTGGGAAATTTAGACATTTCGAGTACCGAACGAATGTTATCTTCAACCGTCATATTCCGAAACACCGATGCTTCTTGTGCCAAATAGCCAATACCCGTTTGTGCCCGCTTATACACCGGATAATTGGTAATTCGAATATCGTTAAAATAAATGTCTCCTTCGTTTGGCTTAATGAGTCCTACCATCATATAAAAAGTAGTGGTTTTGCCAGCACCATTTGGACCAAGCAAACCCACGATTTCCCCTTGCGAAACCTCCACACTTACACGATTTACAACGGTACGGGCTTTGTATTTTTTTACCAGTTTTTCGGTTCTTAGTTTTGCAATGGATTCCATGCTACAAAAATAATGTAATTTATTGTCTATACTATACCAGCATGGAATAAATCGTGTAAGTGTATCATACCCACGTATTGATGATCGTCCATTACAATCAATTGCGTAATTTTGTGTTTTTCCATCATATAAAACGCATTGATAGCGAGTTCATCTTTCTGTATGGTTTTAGGATTTACCGACATGATGTCTTTTGCTTTCAAATTGGTAAACTGTTCGTTTCGCTCAATCATACGACGCAAATCTCCATCGGTAATAATACCAACCACCTTATTGTGTTCTAATACAGCTGTTGCACCCAATCGTTTGGCCGATATTTCTAAAATTACCCTTTTAATATCGTCGTTTATACTCACCTGTGGAGCACGGTCTTTTTCGAGCAAATCGGCAACACGCATATATAGCTTTCTACCTAACGTACCACCCGGATGATAACGTGCAAAATCTTCGGCCGTAAAACCACGCATATAAAGCAGAGCAATAGCAATGGCGTCGCACATTACCAACTGAGCCGTAGTACTGGTAGTTGGTGCCAAATTGTTCGGACAAGCTTCGCGTTCTACAGTAGCCCAAACAACATAATCGGCATGATTGACCAGATAGGAGTTTCGTTCCGAAACAACTGCTACTAATTTATTACCATTGTGCTTAATAATAGGTACTAATACTTTAATTTCGGGCGTATTGCCACTCTTCGACAAGCAAAACACAATATCGTCGGGCAAAATAACACCCAAATCGCCATGTATGGCATCGGCTGCATGCATAAATACAGCCGGCGTACCTGTACTATTCAATGTAGCAACAAACTTCTGGGCAATAATGGCACTTTTGCCAATTCCTGTGGCAATTACTCTGCCTTTGGATGTTAAAATTTCTGAAACAATTTTTTCGATTGAATCGTCTAAAAATTCAACTAAACGTTTAACTGCATCACCTTCTGTCAAAATTGCCTGCTGTATAATTTGTCGTACTGTACTTTTCATGTAAAATTTTTATATGTTCGTCAAAATGCTATCTTTTAACACATTTTAATTCAGAAAAAGTCTTTAATTTAGTTTTGCAAAATTAGATATTATTTAATTGAAAAGAGATAAATAATTATGGAATTAGAAACAAAAACCAAAATTTCGTTACATGAACTACTAAAAAAACATTTTGGTTTCGATACATTTAAAAACAAACAAGAGGAAGCCATACGAAACATTATTTCCGGTCGAAACACGTTTGTATTGATGCCCACAGGTGGTGGAAAGTCGCTTATTTATCAGCTTCCTGCTCTGGCATTGGATGGAACTGCAATTATCATTTCACCACTTATAGCTCTGATGAAAAATCAGGTCGATTCGATACGTGCCTTTAGCATGGAGGAAGGCGTTGCTCATTTTCTTAACTCGCAGCTCACCAAAGCCGAAATCAACAAAGTGCGTAACGACATTATTCAAGGAAAAACTAAAATGTTGTATGTAGCCCCCGAATCGCTCACCAAAGAAGAAAATATTGAATTTTTCCAGAAAATAAACATTTCATTTTACGCTGTTGACGAAGCCCATTGTATTTCGGAATGGGGACACGATTTCCGTCCGGAATATCGCCGCATACGCCCTATGATCAACCAAATTGGCAACAGACCGGTAGTTGCTCTTACAGCTACTGCAACACCCAAAGTACAGTACGACATCTTAAAAACTCTAGCCATTCAAGATGCCGATATCTTTAAAACATCGTTTAACAGACCAAATCTTTACTACGAAATACGTCCAAAAATAGGAGCAACCAGGGAAATTATCCGCTACATTAAGAACAACCCCGGTAAATCGGGAATTATCTACTGCCTAAGCCGCAAAAAGGTTGAAGAAATGGCCGAAAAGCTTGTTGCCAACGGTATAAAAGCATTGCCTTATCATGCTGGTCTCGATGCAGCCACACGCAATCGCAATCAGGACGCCTTCCTGATGGAAGAAGTTGATGTTATTGTAGCCACTATTGCTTTTGGAATGGGCATCGACAAACCCGACATCCGCTTTGTTATTCACTACGACATGCCCAAGAGTCTCGAAGGATACTATCAGGAAACAGGACGTGCCGGACGCGATGGCGGTGAAGGACAATGCATTGCGTTTTACAGCTATGACGATATTCTTAAGCTTGAAAAATTTATGCAAGGGAAACACCTTGCCGAACAAGAAATTGGAAAACATTTACTTTTCGAAACCGTTGCCTATGCCGAATCTTCCTTATGTCGAAGAAAAATATTGCTAAACTATTTCGGCGAAGATTATCATCACGAAAACTGCGAAAACTGCGACAATTGTCTTAACCCAAAAACAGAATTCGACGGCAAAGAATATTTCATTAATTTGTTAAATTGTATTCTCGAAGTTAATGAAAAGTTCAAAGCCGACCATATTGCTGATATTTTAACAGGCAACGCTACAGCAACACTCAAAAGCTACAATCATCACATGCTCGATTCGTTTGGTATAGGTAGCGACGAAAGCAAAAAATTCTGGCTATCGGTCATTCGTCAAGCAATGATAAAAAAGATGGTCGAAAAGGATATTGAAAATTACGGTTTACTCAAATTAACAGATAACGGCCGAAAATTTCTCGAAGAACCACATGAAGTGCTTTTACTTCGCGACCATGAATACGAAGAAGGCGACGACGAAGATTTTGTTGCACGTCAAATAGGTGATAGTGCACTTGACTCTGTTTTATTTTCCATGCTAAAAGATTTGCGAAAAGACATGGCAAAAAAACTTAACCTTCCACCTTTTGTTATTTTTCAAGACAACTCACTCGAAGAAATGGCAATCCAGTATCCTATAAGCATGGAAGAGTTAAAAAATATTGTTGGTGTTGGATCTGGCAAAGCTCAAAAATACGGACAACCATTTATCGATTTAATAAAAAAATATGTAGAAGAAAATGAAATTGAACGCCCGCAAGATTTTATCGTTAAATCGGTCGTCAATAAAAGCAGCCTGAAAGTTTACATAATACAAAGTATTGATAGAAAAATGTCTTTTGAAGATATATGTCGTGCAAAAGGTATTGAACTAGAAGAACTTATTGAAGAACTGGAATCCATTGTTTATAGTGGTACAAAAATTAATTTAGGATATGCTGTAGCGGAGCTTTTAGAAGAAGATAAACTCGAAGAAATTTATGAATATTTCCGCCATGCCGAAACCGACGACATCGATACAGCAATTCGCGAATTAGATGACCCAGATATTACCGACGAAGAAGTACGTCTGGTACGATTGAAATTTATTTCAGAAATTGGAAACTAAAAGTACATCGCTATTTGATATATTAAATCGGTAAACACAAGTCGTGGATTACCATTTCTTTCCAAATGGTAAATAGCCTTACTTATATGCGAATAAACGTTTAATGCCGTATTGAACGGCACAAAACGCGAAAAGTTTTTCGAAAAATCTTCCTCCTCTTTAGTCTGATAAACAAGCGATTTAAGCTGAACATTCAACATAAAATTATCGCGAATAAATCGAATACAATATATGAGCAATTCTTTTTGCTCTTCTTTCGATAATTGAGTAACTTGCTGTACCCATTTTATCTGTTCGTTAGTTTTAGGTTTGTTTCGTTTTATTTCGTACGCCATTCTTACCATTTGCACAAATAGCGTGTAGTAGTTTTGTGTACTTTCTTGTTGTTCAAGAGTTCGGATAGAGCGGGGCAGGCTTCCACCCGACAAAATAACAGCCTGATGTATTGCTTGAATTTTATACTGCGGAAACTTTTTTTCTAAAAATTGACTTAAGCTAACATCGTCAATTACAGGAAACTTAATAATTTGACAACGCGAAACGATGGTTGACAACAACAACTCCGGCTGCGACGAAATAAGAATAAAAACTGTAAATGGTGGTGGTTCTTCGAGAACTTTCAAAAGCTTGTTGGCCGTAGATATATGCATTCGCTCTGGCTGATAAATAATAACAATCTTGTATTTTGCTTCGTAATTTTTTACGCTAATTTTGCGAATAATTTCGAGAGCTTCATCGGCATAAATAGTTGGTTGCCCTTTATCTTCGGCAACCACCTCGTACCATTGCGACGATAAAAAATAAGGCGAAATAAGCACCATGTCGCGCCACTCCTGTATAAAATCGTCGCAAACAACATTTGACTTTGAACCCTTGTATACCGGAAAAACAAAGTGTAAATCGGGATGTATCAAATGCGAAAACTTGTGACAAGAGGCACACACATTGCATGAATCATGCTCCGATGGCTCCAAGCAATTTATGTATTGTGCCCATGCAAGAGCCAATGCTAACTTGCCCACTCCTTCATTGCCCGTAAACAGCATTGCGTGAGGAATTTTTTCGTTTTGAGCTATAAAACGCAATCGATCGATAATATGTTTCTGGCCTACAATGTCGGAAAAAAGCATGTTCAATTTTTTACTACAAAACTACAAGAAAATATTTTAACATATAGCCTTTCTATCATTTAAATAAATTTTAGCCAAGATACTTCTCATATTAAAAATACTTTATACACGACATCATTTTTTGTATGCGATTTTGAAATTTAAATTTAATGCCCAAAAAACTAATTTTTTCGTTTTTAAAGTTATTTTATATTACGTAACTTAGCGAAAATTTTTTTATGAAAATTATTGCTTTATTCATAATTGTTTTTGCTCATTTTAGCCTTTTTAGTCAATCCGACAGCATACGCAAAAAACATATGCCTTATCTTTTATTCGAAAAAACTACACACGATTTTGGAACACTCGAATACGGCAGCGATGCTACTTACGAATTTATATTTAAAAATGTCGGAAAACAACCTTTAATTATAAACAACTGCAAATCGTCGTGTGGATGTACCGTCCCCGATTGTCCTAAAGACCCTATTATGAGAGGCAAAACCGGGAAAATTATTGTCCAATATAATACTACCAACGTTGGTTCTTTTACCAAAACCATTACTATTTCGTCCAATGCTCAAAACAACCCTGTTGTGCTAACCATCAAAGGTAGAGTTAAATCAAAAGACGAAATAAAACCAAATCCATAAATTATATGCCAAGCATTTCAGAAAAAGGTAAGCGTATGCCGGCTTCGCCAATTCGCAAGCTGGTTCCATTTGCCGAACAGGCAAAACAAAAAGGCATTAAAGTTTATCATTTAAATATTGGACAGCCCGATATTAAAACACCCGAAGTAGCTTTAAGTGCCGTAAAAAATAACACGCTTGAGGTAATAGAATACAGCCACTCGGCAGGCAACCTCTCGTATCGCAAAAAGCTTTCGCTCTATTATCATAGTGTTGGCATAGAAGTTGGTCCCGAAAACATGATTATTACAAACGGTGGCAGTGAAGCTGTATTATTTGCTCTTATGACCTGTATGGACGAAGGCGACGAAGTCATCATCCCCGAACCTTACTATGCCAACTACAATGGATTCGCTATTCAGTCCGGGCTTACCGTAAAACCTATTGTTTCATCTATTAAAAACAATTTTGCCCTACCACCCATCGAAGAATTTGAGAAAATCATTACTCCTAAAACGAAAGGTATTATTATCTGTAATCCGAACAATCCAACGGGATATTTGTATTCACAACAAGAACTTGAACAACTGGCACATCTGGTAAAAAAATATGATTTATACTTATTTGCCGACGAAGTATATCGCGAATTCTGCTACGATGGAGCCAAACACTTCTCGGCAATGAACTTAAAAGGCATAGAAGACCATGTAGTAATGCTTGATAGCGTTTCGAAGCGTTATAGTATGTGTGGCGTAAGAGTTGGTGCACTAGTTAGCCGAAACTGCGAAGTAATTCAAACCGCCCTTAAATTTGCACAAGCCCGCTTATGTCCTCCCACATACGGGCAAATAGCTGCCGAAGCTGCTGTTGATACCCCCAAATGGTATTTCGACGAAGTACACAAAGAATACACCGAACGTCGCAATTTAATGGTCAATATGCTCAATCAAATGCCAGGAGTGTACTGTCCCATGCCCAAAGGTGCATTCTATGTAGTAGCTTCATTCCCTATCGACAACTCCGACAAATTCTGCGAATGGCTCTTGACCAGCTTCGAATACAAAAAACAAACAGTTATGATGGCTCCAGCCAGCGGATTCTACTCCAACCCATCTCTTGGTGTTAATGAATGTCGTTTGGCATACGTCCTAAAAAAAGAAGACATTCATAACGCCATGGAAGCACTCTCCGAAGCACTAAAAATATACCCGGGCAGAATTAATTAAGTCAATATTTTGTAGCTACAATATTTCTTTTTCATTTTTTTACTGCAAACATTTTTTTAGATGTGTATTCCACATAGCATTTCTTAGATTTATAGAAAAATACAAATATTGCCAATTATCTTTTTAACTTTTTTATACTGCCTGTGTGAAATTGAAAAATTTTATGGATATTTGTCTTTAAAATATTTCTAAGTAGCTTGTAAAAATTTTATAGTATGAAAAAATTTTCTTTCAATCAGATTGGAATTTATTTTCTTCCTATTGTTGTTTTTTTGGTGATATCATTTGCTTACTTTTCGCCAGTATTGCAAGGCAAAAGACTTCAGCAAAGCGACGTTGCAAATTACTACGGAATGTCAAAAGAAGCCATCGACTACGAGACAAAAACTGGTGAAATAGCTTTATGGACAAACAGTATGTTTGGAGGCATGCCAACCTATTTGATCATAAACGTAGCCCGAAACAACATTTGGAAATACTTACATAGTCTATTTACTTTAAACACATTTAAACCAGTGGGTATGTTATTTTTGTATTTGCTGGGGTTTTATCTGGCTATGCTACTATTGGGTTTCACTACATGGATAAGTTTTGCAGGAGCGTTGGCATACGCTTTTTCGTCGTACTTTTTAATCATACTCGAACCCGGACACATCACCAAAGCATTGGCTATCGGATATTTACCCATGATTGTAACGTCGGTTTATGTTGCTTTTCAATCAAAACCATTATTAGGATCTGTTATATTTGGCATATTCCTCACCTTACAACTAATGGTAAATCACTTACAAATTACGTATTATACAGCTATCATTGTGATCTTATTTGTTCTTTTCAAATTTGTCGAAACCATAAAAGAAAAGACTTTTGCGTCGTTTATCAAAACATCTGCCCTGCTTTTGCTAGCTACCATTTTTGCTATAGGTAGCAACATAACTAATATTTGGCTAACTTACGAATATGGTCAATATTCTACAAGAGGAAAATCGGAATTATCTTTCGACAAAGAAAATAAAACAACAGGACTTGACAAAGATTATGCAACCTCGTGGAGTTACGGAATTGACGAAACACTAACTTTGCTGTTCCCAAATGCCAAAGGTGGTGCTTCGTATACTAAACTAGGTGAAAACACTCAAACATACGAATATTTTAAACGAAACTATGGTAGTGCTCAAGCCAAACAAATTTGTAGTCATATACCAACGTATTGGGGCTCACAGCCTTTTACCAGCGGACCTGTTTACGTCGGAGCGGTAGTCTTTTTTCTATTCGTACTTGGCATGTTTTACCTCAGAGGTTGGCTTAAATGGTGGATGTTCTTGGCAACCATCTTATCCATCGCACTGGCATGGGGAAAAAATATGATGTGGCTCACCGATTTTTTTCTCGATTATGTTCCAGGATACAATAAATTTAGAACCGTATCTATGACACTTGTTATAGCAGAATTTACCATGCCTTTTCTGGCAATATATACATTGTATCAAATTTTATTTCAGCCTTTAGACAAAAAACGCCTGCTTCAATCGCTCAAATGGAGTGCTGGTATTTTGGGTGGGCTAAGTCTCTTATTCTGGATTATGCCGGGTATCTTTTTCTCATTCACGGCCGATATCGACAGCCAACTAACACAAGCAGGTTATCCTGTTTCAGATATTGTTAGCGATAGAGAATCTATGTTTCGTTGGGATGCTTTCAGAAGCTTACTTTTTATATGCATTTCTGCTTTTTTGATTTTTTTCGTGTACCGAAATAAACTAAAACCTACCTGGGTTATTGCATCGTTTGCAATACTCTTTTTAATTGATCTTTGGCCTGTAAATAAACGCTATGTTCACGACGAATTGTTTGTAGATGCACGTCAAGCCAATGAACCCTTTAAACAATCGACTGCTGACATACAAATACTTCGGGACACCACTTTATATTATCGTGTGCTAAATGTAGCTGTAAACACATTTAACGATGCCAGTACATCGTATTTTCATAAATCCATTGGCGGCTATCATGGCGCTAAAATGAAACGTTATCAGGAACTTATCGAACATCAAATAGCTAAAAACAACTTTCATGTGCTAAATATGCTCAACACTCGATACATCATTTTCCCCGATAAAGATCGCTATCCTGTAGCACAGTTTAACCCCGAAGCATTGGGCAACGCTTGGTTTGTCAAATCTTATCAATTAGTGGCTAATGCCGATAGCGAAATTATGGCACTAACTCATTTCAAACCCGACTCCACAGCAATTGTTGATCAACGTTTTACCTCTTTTGTTAAAGATTTTCAATTTGGCAACGATACTACTGCCTCTATCAGTTTAACATCATACAGTCCTAATAAACTTACCTATCAATACTCATCGCTTACACCTCAGTTTACCGTATTTTCAGATATTTATTACGATAAAGGTTGGAATTTGTATGTTGACGGAAAAAAGCACGATTATTTCAGAGTCAACTATGTATTAAGGGCAGCCATTTTACCCGAAGGCACGCATGAGGTAGTATTTGCTTTTGAGCCCTCATCATATTATGCAGGCGAAAAAATTTCGTTAGCCAGCTCGCTACTATTGCTAATTTTTGCTATTTTTGTATTTTACAAAGAACTAAAGCTAAGTGAAAAAAGTTAAACTGTTATCACTTATACGCCGCTTTCTCGTACCAATACTAATTTACTTTATTGGGATTATTTCGCTTTTGGTTCTTATTTATTTCGAAAAAAAACATGCACAATTTAATAAAATTGATCAAAAACTCTTAAAAGCAACAGAACTGGTTGCAAAATTTTTAGCTCCCGACTTTCACGATCGTGCTACAGATTCGCTCTCTATTACTCCCGAAGAGGATTGGAAAAACATAATGACTCTTACCTCGTATGCTAGGCAGTTCGATATATCGTTTGTATATACAATTATTATCAAAAATGGTAAAGCTTACTTTACTTCTTGTTCAACAACACCCGACGAAATCAAACACAAAACCACCGCACGATATTTTACCGAATACCCCGAAGCATCAAAAGAATTACTAAATATTATTCACACCAAAAAAATTATTTATGAAACCACAACCGACCGCTGGGGATCATTTCGAACCGTACTTGTTCCTGCATATAGCCCTACCGGAAATTTTTATGTCATAGGAGCTGATATTGATCTCGAAGAAATACATGCTTACCTTCGAAAAGAAATTTTTTACTTACTAATGAGCGGACTGGTATTAACATTATTTTTCTTACCAACCATCATTCAAATTATCCGTATCGACAGACGACTAACCAACTTTTTAAAACGCAAAATAGAAGAACGAACAGCCGAACTCAGCAAAGAGCTTATTAACCATAAACAAACAACTATTCAACTTCAGAAAACCATCAAAGAAAAAGAAGAATACGCTCAAAAAGCTAAAGAAGCTCTCGACTCCAAAACTAACCTTATTACTACCATTAGCCACGAATTAAGAACACCTTTAAATGTTATCATTGGCATCAACTCGTTGCTAAGTCAAAGCAATTTAAACGACGAACAACGCGACTATTGCAAAACCATCGAAAATGCAGCAAAACAAATCATCAATCTGGTCGAAGAGTCGATGCAAATCTATTATTCTCAGCCCGAACGTGTAAATTTAGAACTAACTAACTTCGAACTTAGTCAAATAATCAATCAGGTTATTCAGCAACACTCACAGGTTTTACGACATAAAAAACTACAAATCACCTACTACATTGACGAACGGATTCCCAAACACCTTATTGGCGACGAAAGCTTTATCAGACAAATATTATTTAATTTGCTTAACAATTCTATTAAGTTTACTGAAAAAGGCAACATTCATATCGACGTTGAGTTTGAAGAAATTTTGATGCAAGAAAACAAAATCATTATTGTTATTAAAATTATCGACACAGGCTCAGGTATTCCCACCGAAAAACAAAAACAAATACTTAAAGCACTGAACGAAGATCAAATTTTCAACAAGTCGTCTGGATTGGGCTTAGGACTCACGTTGAGCAAACATTTAGCCAGGATGCTTCAAGCCAACCTTTGGTTTAAAAGCGAAGAAAACAAAGGAACCGAATTTTATCTACGCCTGCCATTGCAAATTGGCACAGCCAATATCAATCCATTAGAACTGCCACTAGTACCTGAGGACTCCAAAAGCGAAAAATTCAGAAAAAACAAGTTTCACATTTTACTTGCCGAAGACAACGAATTAAATGTAAAAGTAGCCTTACGTTCACTCGAAAAATATGGACACGATGTATCCATTGCCAAAAATGGCAAAGAAGTTATTCAACTGTTAAAAAAACACCAGTTCGACATAATATTAATGGATATTGAAATGCCTGAAATGGACGGGATCGAAGCAACCAGTTTTATTCGCACACACCCCGAAGAAGTTGGACATAGAAACATTCCTATTATTGCACTTACAGCACACGCTATGCCCAACATCGAAAAAAAATGCGAAGACGTCGGTATTAAGCATTTTATCGTAAAGCCAATCGATTTTAACGAATTAAATAACTTAATGTTTAAGCTAGTAAATAATCCTTAAATTCTTTTCAAAAATCTTTGTAATTTTACTCCACTTTGCAACAATGAATTTTGCACGATTATTTATATTGCTTTTTCTTATTCGGCTTACTACTTATGGTCAATTTTATAATGGCCTGCAAACCGACTTTGGTAAAAACCGTGTACAGTATCAAACTTTTCTATGGCAATATTATCGTTTACCTAATTACGACGTGTATTTTTACGAAAATGGTAGCAAATTGGCAGAATTTGTCGCAAACAAAGCACAGCAAATTATTCCCGAAATAGAATCAAAAATGGGCACAACACTCGAAAAGCGAATTATTTTTCTGGTATATAATAGCCTGAGCGATTTTCGTCAGAGCAATATTGGTCTAATAACTGGCAATGATCAATACAACATAGGAGGAACCACACAACTCATCGACAACAAGGTTTTCCTTTATTACGAAGGCGACCATTACCTTCTGGAAAAACAGATAAAAGCAGCCGTAGCACAAATACTCATAGATCAAACACTATTCGGAAGCGACTTTAAGTCGAAAGTAACCAACTCCACCTTACTCAATATTCCCGACTGGTATTACAAAGGACTCATCTCATTCCTTTCAGAAGAATGGAGCAGTCAAATTGACAATCATGTTCGCAACGGTATTACTACCAAACGATACGAAAAATTTAATCGACTTACTGGAAACGATGCTATTTATGCCGGTCATTCCATCTGGTATTTCATTTACAAAAAGTTTGGCAAACAAACCTTGCCCAATATTTTATATTTAACCCGTATTTCGAAAAATGTAGAAACCGGTTTTCTTTACACCATAGGCTTGCCACTTAAATATCTTAATTACGAATGGCTTGATTATTTTAACAACATTTACCGTAAAGATGAAGAAAAACGCATTCCTCCACCTCAGGAATACATCACCAAAAAAACTAAACCTCAACGTGTTGTTCAACAACTCAAAATATCGGGCGACAATCAATGGCTTTGCTACGCCACCAACAACATGGGACGAATAAAAATTTACCTTAAAAATTTGCAAACAGGCGAAACACGTTGTATCTACCGACAAGGAGTCCGATTAGATCAAATTACCGATTATTCATATCCTATCATTGCTTGGCATCCGAGCAACAAGTTAGTAGCGTTCGTAACTGAAAAAAAAGGCAGTAAATTTCTTTATACGTACGAATTAGAAACCAAAGAACTCGATGAAAAAGAAATGTTCAATGTTCAAAAAATTCTTGACATAGATTTCTCTCACAATGGTTTCAATATGGTATTATCTGCCGTAAAAGACGGATATACCGATATTTTTGTTTTCAATAACGCTTCCAATATTTATGAGCAAATAACAAAAGACTTGGCCGACGATAGATATCCTAAATTCATAGAACAGTCTCAAAAAATCATTTTCTCATCAAACCGAAAAAACGAAAATTTACAATCAGACAGTACCAACAAAACATACGACATCTTTATATACAACTATAAAAATAAAGACACTGCACTAACCCGAATTACCAATTTGCCCCTTTCCAACGAAATAATGCCCTATTTTTATGCCAAAAATGAATATATGTTACTTAGCAACGAGACAGGTATTTACAACCGATACTTAGCCCGATACGACAGCGTCATAAGCTACATCGACACCGCTACCCATTATCGATATTTCACCAATCTTGAACCTGCTACCAATTATTCACGAAATATCATCGAACACGACATCAATTCTTCACAAAAAGCCACCGAATTGTTTTTCTTTAAAGGAAAATACTTCTCCCGAATAGAAGATTTATCGAGCATCAAAACCGAAGAAAAAATCAACAGCCCATTTTTGAAAGATTTACAAAAATTAGCAAAAGATACTATATGGACAAAAAAAACTACCGATAAACTGACGGATACTACAAAGATAAATTCGCTAATTATTGATACAAATCAAATCAATATTCAGCACTACATTTTCAACTTTCAACTTCATCAACTCAAAGGGAACCTTAAAAACAACTTAGAAAACCCATCAGAGCCATTTGTAAAACTAAAACCCATGATTTATATAACATCATTTTACACAAATACTCTCACATCGCAAGTTGATTTTGGCTTTTTGAGCAATTCGTATCAACCATTTACCGGTGGACCTTTTTACTACAACCCCGGACTAAATGTTTTTTTTAAACTCGGCACCAACGATCTGTTCGAAGATTATAAAATAACAGGCGGAGTTCGTTTTGCCGGTAATTTCAATAGCAACGAATATTTGGTAAGTTTCGAAAACCTAAAAAAACAACTCGACAAACAAATAGTATTCCATCGTCTGGCATTAAATAAAATTAATAACGTTGCTCTGATGAAAACACATACACACGAATTATTTTACATTCTGCGATATCCATTCAACCAAGTTGCAGCAACTCGCTTTACCTCTCAATATCGATACGATCGAACCGCATACATGTCCACCGATATTCAAACTTTAAAACAACCCGACGAAATAAACCTATGGCTCGGTTTCAAAGGCGAATTCATCTACGACAACACCATTCATAAAGGACTGAATTTGTTGTTTGGTACACGTGGTAAGATCTTTTTCGAAACTTATTATCAAACCAACCAAAACTTTCAATCGCTCTATGTTTCGGGCATCGATGTTCGCCATTACCAGCCCATACACCGAACATTTATCTGGGCAACCCGACTTGCTGCCAGCAATTCGTTTGGAAAAGCCAAGCTCATTTACTACTTAGGCAGTGTCGATAACTGGATTAACCTTAGCACTAAAATACCCTTGTTTGACCCTTCCATACGAATAGACCCCAAACAAAACTACGTCTATCAAGCCATTGCAACCAATATGCGAGGATTTCCGCAAAATATACGCAACGGCAACCATTTTGTTTTACTCAACAACGAATTACGGCTACCTATTATAAAATATCTGATGAATAGGCCTATACATAGCGATTTTTTCGAAAACCTTCAAATCATTGGCTTTGTTGATGCTGGCACTGCATGGAGTGGCAAGTCGCCATACAGCAAAGAAAATGCATACAATACCGAAATCATTCAACAAGGACCCATTACCATCATTATCGACAAAAAACGAGAACCCATTGTTTGGGGATACGGATTCGGACTAAGAAGTAGACTTCTTGGTTACTTTGTCAGAGCTGACTGGGCGTGGGGAGTAGAAAACAATATGATCATGCCCATGATTTTTTATTTATCGTTGAGTTTAGATTTTTAAAATAATTTACCTATGTACGAATGGATGATTTTATTATTAGTAGGTTTGGCTGCCGGAATCTTAGGCGGTATGATGGGAGTTGGTGGTGGTGTTATTGTTATTCCAGCACTTATGTTCTTTCTTGGTTTAACTCAAAAAGAAGCCAATGCCACCAGTGTTGCTTTTATGCTTGCACCTACCGGATTACTAGCATTTATCAACTACTACAAAGCAGGACTAGTAAATATTAAGTATGCAGCCTTACTTGCTATTGCTTTTTTTGTAGGAGCATACTTCGGCTCTGCATGGGCTATCAAAATGCCTATCGATACACTTAAAAAACTTTTTGCAATACTTCTAATATTAGTTGGAATAAAACTCTTTTTTGGAAAATGATTGCAGCAGATATTTTTAAATCGTTAGCTCTACAAAGCTCCGATTTAGTAATTAATACACGTCAATGGCTACATCAGCATCCTGAATTATCGTTTCAAGAAAAGCAAACTTCGGCTTATATAGCTCAAAAACTTTCGGAGTGGAACATCCCCTTTAAAAATAACATTGGTGGCTATGGCATTGTTTCATGGATAGAAGGCAAACAACCCGGAAATAAAATTGCCCTTCGCGCCGATATGGATGCACTCCCTATTCAAGAACAAACAAATTTGCCATATACTTCCATTTACGATGGAATTATGCATGCATGCGGACACGATGCACACACATCTTTACTTTTAGGTGCCTTGTACATCCTTCAACAATTAAAAAACGAATTCAACGGAACTATTTATGGCATTTTTCAACCAGCCGAAGAAAAAATTCCCGGTGGAGCCATTGCAATGTTAAACGATTCTTTTTTCAACAACCTTACATTCGATGCCGTTGTGGCTCTTCATGTCTCGCCCGAAATTCCCTGCGGTAAAATTGGATTAAAAGCAGGTCCTTATATGGCTTCGACCGACGAAATATACATCACCGTAAAAGGGAAAGGCGGTCATGCTGCTATGCCTCATCATATAAACGATACCGTACTTGTAGCATCGCAAATAATTGTTAACTTACAATCGATTGTTAGTCGCTTATCAAACCCCAATATACCTACAGTTTTGTCGTTTGGCAAATTTATTGCCAACGGGGCTACCAACATCATTCCAGATGAAGTAAGCATAGAAGGAACATTCAGAACTTTTGATGAGCAATGGCGCAAAGAAGCCTTACCATTAATTCAACATATTTGCCTGCACACTGCCTTATCAATGAATGTTAAAGCAGAAGTTAAGACTCTTAATGGCTATCCCGTTCTGGTAAACGACGCAAATCTTACCGAAAAAATTCAACGTTTTGCCGGTGAATTTCTCGAATCAAAGAATATTATAATGCTCGACCACAGAACAACTGCCGAAGATTTTGCATATTTTTCTCAGCGTTTCCCATCGGTCTTATTTCGCCTTGGCACGGGCGGAGAAAATGATTGTTCTTTCCCGTTACATTCTTCCAAATTTAATGTAAACGAACATGTTTTTCATTTTGGTCACGGTTTATTGTCATTCATGGCTTACAAATTAACATTTTAAATATTTTAAATCATAAGGCAACTTTAACACAACGTAATGCGTCTTATTATTGGTTGCCCTCCATAATTCCCATACCAAACCGAAAAACCAGTCAAGAGGTTGCTTTTTTTTAAGCAACCTCTTTTTTTGCAAATCATACTTTGCATGCGAACTATTCTCTTTAAAAGCAATCTCCAAATAGCAATTCACTGAATAAGTTTTAACCCATAAATACTATTGATTTCTATATGTAACTCATTTTATTGCATCATTTAGAATGATTTACTTGCAACCTTTAAAAGTTTTTTTTCGTCAAAATTTGTAGAATTTAAATTTAATCTATAATTTTGCTTAAATTAATGTTTAACTAAACTTGATGTACTATGAAAAAAGTGTTACTAATTATCGTGGCAGTGTGCTTTATTTTTAGCTTACAAGCACAAAAGTATGCCGTTAAAAACAGTCAAAATTTAAAGCTAAAACAAATTCAAGTAAAAAACGACAACGATGTAATTATCCCGTTTTTACCTGTAAACAAACCTTCTGCAGCTCACAACAAAGCCGTTGAAGGCATTCTTATTGGCACCAGCGTTAATGCTTATACAGCCATTTACGACCCTAACTACCAAATTGACTACAATCCCGAACTTAATATGTTGATGCACACCCACCGTGCAGGTGGACAATGGGGAGGTTCAGGCGGTGATTTACGTTGTAAAATAAGCTTAGACGGTGGAGATACATGGACCGATTCTGTTGTTTTCTTACAACAAGGAAATAATCGCTATCGCTATCCCAATGGCATTATTTACAATCCTGCTGGTAACACCAATATTAACGATGCTTACATTTTGGTCAACGGACCCATCACCGATGGTGCTGGCTGGAATTATATGTACTTCGATTCAAAGAAGAAAGATGAAACAAATGCAGTAATCAACCAAATCCCACCTATTAATACTAACCAACTGGAAAGAATAAACCTGAGTGGTGGCAATGGAAATTTTTATGTAGGAAGCTTAAAAACGAACAGTGCTAATTCTTGGTACGAAAGTTGGTATTTACGCAAACTCGTATTTGACACAAATACGAATGGTTTCGATATAAATACCGTTTTTAACAAAACACGCAACTGGAAAATGCGTCAGTTTAGCAATGCAACCATTGAATGGTGGTTCTGCTGGAATAACGTATTTGATACCGATGGCGAAAGCGGATATGCTTGGTGTTTTGGTGCCGAACAAGAGTTCGACCCCTACAACAATACTAGTACTCCTTTAGTTTGGGGAACCTGGAATGGTGGACAAGATTGGATTCAAGCAAATGCAAGTGGATGCTGGCATACATTAAGTAACCTCACCGACTTCATTTGGCCTGTAAGACAATCTTTAATTGAATATCCCAACAATCCTGAAATGTGGGAATATCGTCCCTTCTTTGAAGGTGGATCTTCGATAGATGACAATTATTCTCCTGGTATTATTGATTATCAAGGAAATCTTCACTTCCTGGCCATCGTTTCAGGAAGATATTCAAATCATCCAGACTCTCTCGGATACTCTTATGCAAATCATCCAACTTATTTGTTCGACGTTTACACAACCGGATGGGACCCCATTAATAATACTTATACGTGGGATGTACAATTTGTTGATACCATTCATTCTCAGGTTGTTTCCGACGATGCCTCTCCTTATGTTGGACAAGATGGAGGAATGGGATGGGAACACATGTTAAATATCTCTGCTAGCCCCGATAAAAAAGTAATTTTCGCTATATGGACCGACACTGATCCTCAATTTGACACTATAAATACATTACCCGACATTAAAGTTCGTGCATTTAATTTTGAAAATTGGACTGCTACACCTGTTATCAACTTCACAGAAGGTGAAGGTGGTTTGTATTTCTGGATTAATACACCGCATTATGTTATAAAAGATGGCAATGATTATATTATTCCTTTATCATACATTGATGTATATGAAACTGGCAATCCCGATGTTGCACAAAAACATTATTTCGCTAAGAATTTACGCATCACACCTAACGATTTTACCGAAACCATATCTCCTTCTACTATCACCGGAAGCTGCTTCACACAAGCAAGCATTAATAAATATAACCATAGTTTGAAAGTTGAACAAAACAACCCCAACCCAGCTAAAAATAATACTCAAATTGCTATTACATTACCCGAAGCTTCCGATGTTACCATTACCATCTCAAATATGATGGGTCAGAATGTTATGGAAATCAACAAAGGAAAACTTAATGCTGGTAAAAACATTATCAATGTTAACGTAAGCAGCTTACAAAGTGGTGTTTACTTCTACACTGTTAAAGCTAACAATGCTACTGTAACTAAGAAGATGATTGTAGAATAATCAACTTTTACGCTTAATACAAAAAAAGGCTGTCGTGTAAGACAGCCTTTTTTATTATTTTATTTTCTTGTTTTATTTTAATTTTGTCAAAAAACATGAAGCTCTTTCAATCAATCATAGAAGCACAACAAACACACAAAACCTGTGTGTTGTGTACCATTGTCAGAACCCATGGCTCAACCCCACAAAAAGCCGGAGCCAAAATGCTTGTGTTTGAAGACGGAAGTATAGAAGGCACCATTGGAGGCGGTATCATTGAACATGAAGTTATTTTTTTAGCCAAACAACTCATTCAAAATCAGTTAACAACCGATTTTGTCCAAATACCTTCAAATAATACTTCCGATTTTGTTGAAGTTTTTTTAGAACTAATAAAACCATTGGTCAATTTATATATTTTTGGAGCCGGACATGTTGGTAAGTCATTATCTTTTTTTGCCAAACCATTCGACTTTGCTATAACACTTATCGATCCACGCCCAAATCATACAGACAACAACAATATACGTTATATTCAAAAAGATTACATAGAAGCTCTAAGTATGTTAGTTTTTAATAAACATACTTTTGTTGTTATTGCTACACCATCGCACGATACCGATAAAGAATTGCTTATTAAAACAGCTACATTGCCTCATGCCTACATTGGACTCATTGGCAGTAAAAAGAAAATAGAAAATATCCGAAATTATTGCCTCAAGCACAACTTGCTTTCAAAAGAACAACTTTCTGCCATCAACATGCCCATTGGTATTGACATTGCATCCATTAGCCCAAACGAAATAGCCATAAGTATTCTTGCCAAAATTATTGATGTTAAAAACAAAATTGGTTTCTAAATGGTATCCATGTGCTCGACAAAGTTATCTTTCATTGTACTTATTCTGTCTTTAAATTCACTTTATTCTCAGTACAACAGGCAATTTTTTGACAGCGAATTGCGTCTAAAAAAATGGTTCGACACATTATTTATTCGAAACGAAGTCCGATACATCCTGCCAGATACACTTAAATTAACATATTCCGATTCCATTTCCAACGAACTTTTATATATTTTACAACAAGAAAATGCTTTTACATACCCTTTCGAAATGCTCGATAAAATGAGCAAATTAACTTCGTCCGATAGCCTTGTACGCATTTTTACCTGGAACATAAAACTTTCAAACAATTACTTCCGATATTACGGATTTATTTTGAAGCGAGAAAATAAAAAAAGTCTCAAATCGGCTGTCTTTCAACTAAATGACTTATCCGATTCTATACCAGAAAACCAACTTAACTTTGTAGTGCTTAACCACAAACGTTGGTATGGAGCATTGTATTATCAAATAGCACATTATTCGCACAACAAGCAAAACTATTATTTACTGATTGGTTGGGACGGATATAGTTCATACATCAATCGTAAAGTAGTTGAGGTTCTCTATTTTAACCAACGCGGTAAACCCATTTTCGGTAAAGCAGTATTTAAGTCGAACGATAAAACTTTAAGGCGATTAGTGTTTAATCATAGTATTAAAGCATCTATGGTTTGCCGATACGACAATAAACTTAAAGCCATTGTGTTCGACCATTTAGTTCCATCATCGCCCATATACAAAAACATGTACGAGTTTTACGGACCAAATGGCACATACGACGCTTACTTTTTAAATAAAAATTTATGGATATACAAAGAAGATATAGAAATTAAAAATCCACCACCAAAAAAATGAGTTTAGTCAAAAATATGCAACAATTTATATAGTCATTCACTATTTTTGCATAAATTAATTTGATGGATGATTAAAATTAAAGAAAACGACATACAAATCTTTATTGTTGACGATGATGAATTGCTAACAAAAATTTTGCAAAATAAGTTTAAACAAAACACAAATTACAAAATCACAACATTTACCTCAGGCGACGATTTTTTAGCTTTCTATAAGAATCAAACCAAATCACCTAAACAAGTTCACATTTTAATTCTCGATTATCTACTAAAACCTTTAGAACCCATACAAACCAGCAAAAACGGCATACATTACTTACAAGAAATCAAAAAAATAAATCCCGATATTCAAGTTATTATTATATCTGCTGTTGACAACCCCGATATAGCCATACAAGCTCAAAACTACGGTGCCATTGCATTCATTAAAAAGAACGAAAATGCCTTTCTTCGCATCAGCAATCAAATAAACTACATCATTAGCGAATTGCAATTAAAAAAGGCTCGTAAACGAAGCTTACTAACCCGTCGAATATTTTTTTCGTTACTTTTCATTTTTGCATTATTTCTTTTGTATATATTCTTTTCTTACTTCTTAAATTCATAAACCTAACTGACGTATTGTCATAAATCTTTTATGGCACTTTGTTTGTTTTAACAATGCCAAAAAATTTTGAGCTATGCAAACAGGAACCATTGGTGTTACTACCGAAAACATATTTCCAATTATAAAAAAATTCTTATATTCAGAACATGAAATCTTTCTTCGCGAACTTATTTCTAATGCTGTAGATGCTACCAACAAGCTAAAAGCTTTAGCAAGCAGCGGAGAATATAAAGGAAATACCGATCATCTTCGTATTTACGTTAAGATTGATAAAAAGAATAAGACCTTAACCATCTCCGACCAGGGCATTGGCATGACTGCCGATGAAGTTAACAAATACATTAATCAAATTGCTTTTTCGAGTGCCGAAGAATTTTTGGCTAAGTATAAAGATAAAGCCACACTTATCGGACATTTTGGCTTAGGTTTTTATTCGGCATTCATGGTTGCCAATAAAGTAGAACTTATTACCAAATCGTATCAGGAAGGAGCTTCTGCTGTAAAATGGACTTGCAATGGAAGCCCTGCATATAGCATCGAAGAGAGCAAACGCGATCATCACGGAACCGATGTTATTTTGTACATCGAAGACAAAGAAAATGAAGAATTTTTAGACGAAAACCGAATTCGCGAACTATTGAAGAAATATTGTCGCTTTTTACCGGTTGAAATCGTATTTGGCAAAAAAAAGAAATGGGAAAAAGATAAACTTATCGATACAGATGAAGACGAAATCATTAATAATACTAAACCTTTGTGGACACAGAAGCCAGTCGATCTGAAAGACGAAGACTATAAAAAATTTTATCACGAACTTTATCCCGATATTTTCGATGAACCATTATTTAATATCCATCTTAATGTAGATTATCCGTTTAACCTAACAGGTATCTTATACTTTCCGAAAATTAAAAGCAATTTCGACATACAAAAAAACAAAATTCAACTTTATTGCAATCAAGTTTATGTTACCGATCAGGTCGAAGATATTGTCCCCGATTATTTAATGCTGCTTCATGGAGTTATCGATTCGCCAGATATTCCACTCAACGTATCGCGAAGTTATTTGCAAGGCGATCCCAATGTAAAAAAAATATCGTCGCACATTACCAAAAAAGTTGCCGACAAGCTTTACGAAATATTTAAAAACCAACGAGAAGAATTCGAAAAAAAATGGGACGACCTTAAACTGTTTATACAATATGGAATGATTTCGGACGAAAAATTTTACGAACGCGCCGAAAAATTTGCCCTCTTTAAAAACGTTGATGGAAAATACTTTACTTTTGAAGAATACGAAAAACTCGTTAAAGACAATCAAACCGAAAAATATGGCACAACGGTTTACCTATATGCTACCGATAAAGAAGAACAGTACACCTATATTGAGCAGGCTAAAAACAAAGGCTACGATGTACTTTTCTTCGATGGACAACTCGATATGCACTTTATTAACCATCTAGAACAAAAACTTAAAAAGACTGTCTTTAAACGAGTAGATGCCGAAACCATAGATAAACTTATTGAAAAAGAAGAAGCACAAAAAGTAGCACTATCTGAAGCCGATCAGAACCATTTACGCCATGCTTTTTTTGGAGCACTTACCAATAAAGACTCGTTTATGATTACGTTCGAGGCTCTTTCGAAAGACGATTTGCCCGTTGTAATTACCCGTAGCGAATATATGCGCCGTATGAAAGACATGTCGCAATTTGCACCCAAAAGCTTTTACGGAAACATGCCCGATATGTACACCATGGTAGTTAATACCAACCATCCGCTTATAGATAAAATACTAACAGACCTGAACAAAAAAGTAACATCTGAACTCGAGACTATTGATCATCAAATAGAGCCCTTAGAAAAAGAGATAAATAATTTAAAAGAAAAACACAAAAATAAAAAAGATGAAGAAATACCTCAAACCGAAAAAGATCTATTGAAAGATAAAGAAAATCAGCTCGATGAACTGAAAAAGCAACGCAAAACAAAACTCGAAGAATACGGCAATCAGAATAAGATGCTTAAACAACTTATCGATATTGCTTTACTTTCAAACAATTTACTTAAAGGCGAAGCCTTCAACCACTTCATCCGTCGAAGCATTGAACTTATAAAATAATCTCAAATTATTTAATATCAATTAATTGGAGTTTAAATAAGCAAGATTCAAGCAAAAAAATAAAAACAGTCATCTAAGATGACTGTTTTTATTTATTGATTGTAAAGTTATTAGCAACAAGAATTAGTTCTTACCAGGCTCTTTTTTTTTACAAATTCGGCTAAAATTTGTTCGAGGTTGGGTGTACCTATTTCTTGCAATTCGTATCCTACTGTTACGTATGGTTTGTTGATTCGAATAACCCGGCTCAAATCGATGGGAGTAGCAATTACCAACACATCGAACGGAGTATTATCGATAGTGCGTTCGAGGTCTCGTATTTGATCTTGGCCATAACCCATAGCGGGCAATAATGTTCCTATGTTTGGATATGTTTTGAATGTTTCGGCTATTTTTCCCACAGCATAGCTTCTCGGATCGACCAATTCAGCGGCTCCATATTTTTGTGCAGCTACGGTTCCGGCACCCATTCGCATGTGTCCGTGTGTTAGAGTTGGACCATCTTCTACAACCAATACTCGTTTGCCTTTTATTAATTCCGGCTTATCTACCGTAAGAGGAGAAGCAGCATCGACCAATATTGCATTGGGATTGATTCGACGAAGATTTTCGCGTACTGTATTGATATTTTCGAGACTTGCACTGTCTATTTTGTTAATTACAATAACGTTGGCAAGACGAGCTACGGTTTCGCCGGGATGAAAACTAACTTCGGCTCCGGGACGTAAAGGATCGGCAACACCTACCATCAGATCGGGTTTAAAAAAGGGAAAATCGTTGTTGCCGCCATCCCACAAAATTACATCGCAACCATTAGGGTCGTCTTCGGCAGCACGCAAAATAGCTTCATAATCAACACCAGCGTATATTACATTACCACGTTTAACGTGTGGTTCGTATTCTTCCATTTCTTCGATAGTACAGTTGTGATATTTCAGATCTTCGATTGATGCAAAACGCTGTACTTTTTGTTTTACCAAATCGCCATAAGGCATGGGATGACGAACAGCAACTACCTTCAATCCCATTTTCATAAGTATCTCGATAATGCGTCGAGAGGTTTGACTCTTACCACAGCCGGTACGTGTAGCTCCAACTGCAACAACGGGTTTCGATGATTTTAGCATCGTATCGTTTGGTCCGAGAAGCATATAACTTGCTCCTGCAGCCATTACCGTAGAACCAATATTCATTACATGCTGATGCGATACATCGCTGTATGCAAACACGCAAATGTCAACTTTTAAATCTTTAATTAGTTTAGGCAAATCGGCTTCGTTGTAGATGGGAATACCATCAGGGTAGAGGTCTTCGCCTGCTAATTCTTTTGGATATTTACGTCCATCGATGTCGGGAATTTGAGTTGCAGTAAAAGCAACTACTTTGTAATTGGCATTTCCGCGGAAAAACACATTAAAATTGTGAAAATCGCGTCCCGCTGCCCCAATGATAATAACGTTTTTTCTTGTCATAAAAATGTTTATTGGTTTTCCGGGTTGCAAAATTAATGATTTGAATTCATCAAAAAAAATTGATTTTATTAACATTAGTAATTCGTTGATGAATTTAAGAAAATATAATATTTAAAAAACCTATACATCCCTGCCGATTTATACTTTGTTGATAAGTTTTTGTTCATGATATTTTTTTTTGACGTAAAACAAGTTTTTACTTACTTTGTTGTGTGAAAATAATTTTGTCCACATTTTTCGTTTTGTTTTGTATTACACTTTTTTCGCAAAAATGGAGTGCATCACTTCATTTTGGTTATGCCAATAATTTACCTTCGCGTTTGACCATTAAACAAAATGGCTATCCCGACATCGTTTTAACTGCCCATTATTATAGCGAACCCTTTATATCGCCATACTATTGGCTATGGAGAATTTCGTATCAAAAAAACGATCAACAAAAGTTTGAATTCGAAGCAATACACCATAAAATTTACCTAAAAAATACAACTTCCGAAGTAGAGGCTTTTGGTATTTCACATGGACTGAATTTGCTAATTTTGAACCATGTACATGTTCTTAAACGTCAATTTCATGTCAATTACGGCATTGGTGGAGTACTGGCTCACGCCGAAAATACTATTCGCGGAAAATCGTTACCCGAAAAAGGGCGTGGCATATTGGGTATGGGATATTATCTATCGGGAATAGCTCTTAACCTAAGTGCCGGGAAATACTTTAATCTGTCAAAACGTTTTTATATCAATACCGAAGTGCTTTTTAATCCGAGTTACACCATTGTACCTGTTGTCGATGGTAAAGCATTCGTTTGGAACTATGCTTATCAGGTGATTGCTGGAGTTGGTTATTATTTTATTAAATGAAATGGACTTCGTTTATAGCACTTTACCTCATTTGCTTAACCCTTTTTAGTCAATCCGATAGGGCATTGTTTCAATACGATACTGTTAAAAAAGCTACTATTGCCAGAACGCCCTATAAACTATTTAAATCTATCCCTAACAACTCTTTAAATGTAAGCGATATTTCCAATTATCAAACATATTTTCATCAACCTCCTGTTTGTCAGGGGAACACAGGTACTTGCTGGTGTTTTGCTGCTACATCGTTTCTCGAAAGCGAAATTTATCGCATCGGCCAACTATCGGTTAAACTTTCGGAAATGTATTTTGTGTACTGGGAATATGTTGAACGAGCCATTGATTTTGTACGTACACGTGGTAAAACGTACGTTGACGAAGGATCAGAAGCATCGGCACTATTGCGGCTAATACCCAAATACGGTGTAATACCTGCCACCGTTTATGATGGAAAACCAGCATACAGAAAGTTTCACTCTCACCGACAAATGGTTGTTGAAATAAAAAATTTTCTCGAATATGTAAAAAAGCATCATATTTGGAACGAAACTTACGTTGCAGAAACAGTAAAATCGTTATTACAAAAAGAAATGGGCACTCCACCAAAAACATTTGAGTTTAATGGACAAACATTTACCCCACTATCGTTTGCCAACGAATTCCTTCAAATAAACTCATTCAGTTATTTCCGATTTATGTCAACTCTTTCGGTATCGTTTTATGAAAAACACGAGTTAATAGAAAACGACAATTGGTGGCACGACGACGAATATTACAACGTACCCGTGGATACATTTTTAAAAATTGTAAAGCAGTCGCTCATAAATGGTTATACTGTGTGCCTGTGCGGCGATATTAGCGAAGCCGGATACGATGCCAGTGAAACAAAAACGGCACAAATTCCCTTGTTCGATATACCTTTAAGTGATATTGATGACGCAAGTCGCGAAAACCGTTTACAAAATGCTACCACCACCGACGATCATTGTGTGCACATAGTAGGTTATACACAATTGAACAACGGAACATACTGGTTTCTAATTAAGGACAGCAACGGACAGACATTTGATGGCAACAATTCCGGTTATCGTTTTTTTTCTGAATCGTACATCAAATTAAAAATGATGAATATTTTAGTTCACAGCGATGCTGCTCGCTGGTTGCTCGAAAAAATAATCAAATGAAAACCAACAACATCATAAAAAAATTATTGCCCGGATTATTGCCATTGCTTATATTTATTATTGCCGACGAATTTTTTGATACTACTATCAGCATTATTATTGCTATTGCTGTCGGCATCGTTCAAGCAATATGGATCTTCATTAAAGAACGACGTTTCGATTATTTTGTACTGCTCGATACGGGTTTGATGGTTTTGCTAGGAAGCGTATCACTAATATTTCACAACGACACATTTTTTAAAATAAAGCCCGGAATAATTGAAATTATTTTGTGTATTATGTTGTTTTTTATGGCTTTTGCTCCCAACACTATGCTAAAAAGCATGATAGGTAAATATAGTATAACTGACGATTTTACAGAACAACATTTATCGAAATTTCGCCACAGCCTAAAAATATTGGCAGTTGTGTTTTTGTTTCACACCATTCTGGTATTTTATTCTGCTTTTTACATGTCAAAAGAAGCGTGGGCATTTATTAGTGGTGTATTGTTTTACCTTATTTTTGCAGCATACACTATATTCGAAATTGTAAAAAAAATAATTGTACTCAAAACAACCGAATGGCTACCGATTGTTGACGAAGAAGGGAAAATAACCGGTAAAGTCATTCGCAGCGAAGCACACAAAAACAAAATGTACTTACATCCAGTTGTTCACATACATATTGTAAATAAAAAAGGCGAACTTTATTTACAAAAGCGTGCTGCCAACAAGCTGGTTATGCCGGGTAAATGGGATACTGCTGTTGGTGGGCATATTGCATGGGGAGAAACCATTGAGCAAGCCATTCAACGCGAAACGAAAGAAGAACTGGGCATCGAATTACATCAAGTAAAATTTCTTGGCAAATATGTCTGGGAATCGGATATTGAACGCGAACTGGTTTATGTTTTTATAAGTCAATGGAATGCACCTATTTTTATTAACCCAAAAGAGGTAGAAGAAGGTCGTTTCTGGTCGAAAAAAGAAATTAAACACGGTAAAGGCAAAGGTATTTTTACACCTAATTTTGAGTACGAATTCAAACAGATTGAACGATTTGTAGGGTAAAGCAGCAAACAATAACTATAATTACCACGCCCCGAATTACTTCGGGGCTCGCAATGGCGGGGGGGCAAAAAACCTTACAGGTTTTTAAAAACCTGTAAGGTTTAATAACGCAATGACGGCAATATAATATAGCGCACAGATAAGACGGATTTAATCCGCATTTATCCGTGTGCTATTTAGCTACTATTCCACCATCTTTACCAACTTCTCCTTCAAGTCCCTTGCTAACTCGGGCTTCGAAATTATCTTCTTATCCTTATCCAACAAAAACATTGTGGGCGAAGCATATACATTGTACAACTTCACCGTGGGCGATTGCCAGCCCTGAAATTCGGAATAGTTTATAAATCCATGTAACTGCTGCTCATTTACAAAACGCTCCCAGGCCTCCTTATCCGTATCCAGCGATATGGCTATTACCTGCAATCGCTTCCCTTTTTGGGCTAATTCCTTATTCATCTCATTTACCACATCCCGTATTTTCGGCACTTCCTCTATACAATGCGGGCACCATGTAGCCCAAAATAACAACACAGTATAATCGGCAGGTATGCTGTATAAACTCAAGCGATTGTAAATCAGAATATCCGGTGCCGGGCTTCCTATCTGAATGTTCTTTAATTGAGCCACTTTTTCGTGTATGTGCTTAAA
>CALGPK010000059.1 GCA_937960415.1 uncultured Bacteroidales bacterium
CCCGAATGTGGATGCGACCCCAAAACACTCGACAACAGCAAACTGCCGGTAGCAGCCGATGGTGTTAATACCGGGATAAAACCCGACCATGTTTTTAAACTACGCAGTGGAACTAACGTTTATATCGACAAAAACGGAAACGTTCGCAGTTATTCGCCCGTAAGTGCCTGGGTAAATAAGTGGGTAAGCAAATCTGCCTTTACCCCCGAAGAACTTAAATGCTGGGAAAAATTGTTTTAAGCTGTACAAAATTTTTGTCATTTACATTAAAAAATTAAGTATCTTTGTATTCATAATACATCTATCTGATGAAAAATAATAAAGATGATTTATTTATAACGATTTTTATTTTAACCTTAACAACCATTTTCTTGTATCAATATTACCAACGCAAAGAAAGACGCAAGCTAAAGGTTAATAACATTAAGTCAAACTTAAATAAAGGCTTTCTAATCGATATAGAAAATCTTAATCAAGATTATAAGCAAATATCAAATGATATTTATCAATCATACGAAAACGAGAGAAAAAAGGTAGCTAATGAAACCCTCTAAAAATAATCAACAGAATTCTATCTCCTTTCAACAATCAACTATATTTAGCGGACCAATTCCGCATCCCGAAATATTATCTCAATATGAAAAGATATCGCCTGGTTTTGCCAATAGAATAATTGCAATGGCAGAAAAAGAACAAGATGAGAGAATAAAATTAAACAACAAAATAGTAGAGTACCAGCATATACAAGAAATAAATGATCAGAAAATAATTCGTAATGGTTATTATTTTTCATTGATCGCTATTCTCTTAATAGTTTCGCTTTGTACTTATGGGTTTTATATGGGATTTGCAACACAAACTGCAACTATAGCTTCTTCTGTTATTGTGGCTTTAGCAGCTATTTTTATTGGGAAAAATAAATGGCAAGACACAAAAAAAGCAGCTAAATAGCTGCCTTTTCTTGTTGTTTAACATTTGCATGCTCGTAAGCATCTCTAATCAGATACATCAGATACGTGATCTCGTCAATCAGGCATAAATAGCTTGCCCGTTCTGCCGGCGTAAATGTGTCGAATTCGGGACTGCTGTTTGCCATCATTAGCAAATTGAATAGATCCGAATCGATTTGTTCCGGAGTGTACATTTCTAAAAAATCGACCACAAAGTCTTTTAACTCTTTCATGGCATTTTCTTTCTGAATGCCCGCCTTGCGTGCATTCACGGCTTTCTTTTTGGTGTTCATAAATAAAAGATTTAAGGTTAATAAAAGAGGGGTGGTCACTGAACACCAAACCGATGACGAGCATCGAATAAGCCTCGGGACTTGCACCCGTATGCCACCCCCTAATTTTTTCTAAATAAAAATTGCCCGTCATAAATAAACGGTTTTAGTGTTCAATGCAAATATACGCATTTTTTTTAAATTAGTTGTAAAAAAAGTGTGTTTTTTTAGTCGTTAAGAAATTTATTCCACTTGTCTATTTCGTGTCGGCGTTTTTGTTCGGTAAGTTTTGCGTAAATTTGTGTAGTACGAATATCGCGGTGTCCGAGCATATCTTTAACGGCATAAATGTTAATATCCATGCTAATAGAAAGCGTAGCAAAAGTATGTCGTGCAACATGGTAAGTAAGTCGTTTGTTTATTTTAGCCAAAATAGCAATACGTTTAAGCATTCTGTTTGTACTTGGATTGGTAAACATTTTGAATATAGGAACCGAAGGGTGTATTTTGTCTCTATCGGTAATAAAACTTAATAGTTCCAGTGCATATTTAGATAATGGAATCACTACTTTGTACTTTGTTTTACCCTGGTAAAGTTCAATACAATTGTCTTTTATATGTTGATTAGATAGTTTTTGCATGTCGCCGAAGCGTAGCCCGGTAAAACACGAAAATAAGAAATAAAATAAAGTATAATGTTCGTTTTTCGTTATGGTAAATTCATCGGGATGATAAAATATGTAGAGCAATCGTTTTAATTCTTTTTCGTTAAGCATTTCGCGTTCGCCGGGTACACGTTTTATTTTATATCCTTGAAAAGGATTTTTTGGTAAAATACCTTCGTAAACAGCAAGATTACAAACACTTTTAAGAAATGTCATGCTTTTAGCCACAGTATTGGTTCTGTTTCCAAGTACTTCACGCATGTATCGGTCGTACTGACGTATAAATAATTCGTTCACATCGCTAAAGCGTATAACGGATTTAAATTTAGCCAGTTTGGTTAGTTCGGCTTTATATTTTCGAATTGTTCCTGGACTGTATGTATGTTTATTAATTTCGATATAATGTTGCATAAAATCGAACAGTGAATGCTTATCCCTTAGCCTTTTTCCATCAAAAAAACAGGAAAATTCTTCATGTGTAGGCGTCTTTTCTTCTTTAAGGCATTCAAAGCGATAAAGTTCAGCCTTTCTGATAGATTCGCCTATTACGTAATTCCATCGTATGACTTCTTCACTATTTCCTTTAATTCTTTGTTTTTTTTCGTCAAAGAGTTCCGGTGCAATATAAATATGTAAATGATAGTACCTTACAACTCTATTAATAATGACTCGCAACAACACTGGGACAAGTCCATGAGGTGTTATTCTGTCTTTGCGAGTTAAAACTTTATATGAAAAACTAATATTCATAGGATTTTGTTTTTTTGGTTAAACATTGGTGAAACATTTTGTGCAACTAAACCAAAAATTATTTAACCTATATGAACAAAATCCCTTTGAAAACCAATATTTTAAAGAACCTAAGAAATGCGAAGAAGCC
>CALGPK010000060.1 GCA_937960415.1 uncultured Bacteroidales bacterium
ATCGATTATATCCTGGGACTTATACAGAAATATAAAAACGAACATATAAAAGATGTTGAAATTATTACTGAAATTAACAAAATAATTGATTCGACTGTTAAACTCCGAGACAAAAGAGAACTTATTAACGAGTTTATTGCATCATTTGATGCCAGCTCAATAATAGAAGAAAAATGGCCAGAGTTTGTACATAAAAAAATGAAAGAAGAATTGGATAAAATCAATGAAGAAGAAAAGTTAAACCAACAAGAAACTTATAAATTTATAGAAAAATCTTTTAGTAATAGTTTTATAACAGATATAGGTGTAGAATTTGCTCAAATTTTGCCCCCCATCTCACGATTTTCAAAAGACAACGAGAGAGGGAAAAAACGAGAAAGAGTATTAGACAAATTACAAAAGTTTTTTAATATTTTCTTTGATGTTACTAGAAATAAAGATATTACAGAAAAAACGCTGTAATAGAACTTCTTTAAAAAAAGCCGAATTTTTAAATTTAATCACTACTGCCCCGTATAAATCAAAAATTGGAGTTATATCCCGCCTGACTTCGTCGCTTTTTACACTTAATTTACTGATATACAAATACATACAAAATCATGTAGGCACTACACGATATGGTATGTAATTATATTTCAATAGGTTATTTTATTAAAAAGGTGGGACAATTATTTTAAACCGCTTTTGCTTATTACGTCCTTTTTTAGATCATTGTTGAGCCATGGCGAACAATACGTTGCTTGACTTTATTTACAAGAGGCACATTATCAAGTATTTGTTGGGCTTTATGGACGAATTCGGCGATGTTTTTTACTCTTATGTACATACTGCAAGTATAAAAATTTTTAGGAATAACAAAATCGGAACAAAATATTAGACACTACAAGCCAACATTTTTGAAATATACTACATCTTTAAATGTATATTTGTTGTTTGAGTTTTTATAGGTTTGATTTCCTCAAAAGAAGCTACAAAGTCAGGTCTTTTGACATTTTTTATTGCCAATAGAGAGTAAAATTTTTTGATTTTACTGAACAATAAAAATAAGTATCGGACAAGCGTAAATGATAATATAATCGTTATCGGTCAATAAATTTATTAATGGAACTTTGTTGAATAGCGCATACAGGGTATACTGGTAATTGAGATAAACAACTTTGTTTTTTGGAAATATGGGGAATGTGTATGGGTCGTTTGTCGAAACGGTTTGAATGTGGAATTGTAAGGTATCGGTTTGAGTCTTATCATGGAAAAACAACGTACGAATTATTAGGTTATTCTGGGCGTATTGGTATGTAACGTTATTAATATTACTGAAACTGTTGATATGGATGCTTGTAAGTAATGTATCGTTGTAGTCGAAGTAATAATTGTGCTCTAAGCTTTGAATAGACGTGTCGAGCTTAAAATTATTTATACGGCAAAATTTCCATTTCATTTCGGTGCATAAGCCTATGTGATTGTATTTGAATTCGAACCATTGAGCATTTAGCGTTGTATCGAAAGCAGGATGCATAATTAGCCATTCGTTCGAAATAGGAGCAACTATCTCGATGGAGTGTATTTGTTCTCTCAACAGAAAATTTCTGTTTATAATGGTTGTTTGAGGAAAGATAATAGAAGAGTATATTAATAAAAAAGCAGATAAAAAAATATGATACATTATTTCTTTCTGGAGACTTTGTTAATGGTATCGGTAACGATACGCATAGAATCTCTTTCTTCAATATTTTTTACAAGTGGGTCTCGTTCTTCAATTATTTTTACGTTTCGTGGTGGTGTTGTTCGACAAGCGAGAACGATAATAATAGTTATTAGTAATATTAAAGTTACAATTTTATTCTTCATCTTTTTTTTCGTCGAGAACTTTTTTCTTGCTTTCTTTAGCTTCTTTAGAGTTGTTGGTTGAAGTTTTTCGTAATACGCCTTCTAATTGAAAACCGGGAGTTTTATATCCAGCTTCCTCCTTTTTATCGGTAAAAAATATACGACCTTGTATGGAGTATTGTATGCCCATTTCTTCATCGTTTAACAGTGAATCTTGCGGATTTTTGGTTAAATACACCGAAAAGTTCGAAAACCCCCATTTTTTAAATTTCCATTTGCAATTCCATTCTTCGTATTCTTCTTTTTTGTCGGTTTTGTACACAACAATATCGGCATCTTCGGGTTTGTCAACAACTAATAATACTAAATTGGCATCTCCTGGGTGTGTCATTTCTATAACGGTTTGTGCATTTATAATGCTATATAAACAAAGGCTCAGTATAAATATAAAAAATTTCATGAGCTTTTATTATTTTAAACATTCAAATATAATCAGGAAAATTAAAATTGTCAATACTTTTTTTGTTAAATTTTTAAAGTCGAATGGTTGCTTTTATAGCTACATGTGTTTTTATGGCAATGATGGTGGTGTGAATTTCGTTTAAAAATGGAATAAATTGCTTTAAAATATGCCCATACAATAATTAACCATGCAAGTATGTTGGTAATTAGATAATCCATGTAAAAATACATTTAAGTATAAAGCTCAATGCCCATGCCAGAACTGTAGAAAAAACGATAACGTAGATAGCCCATTTCCATTGTGCCGTTTCTTTTTTAATGGATGCAATGACAGCAACGCAAGGGAAGTATGTGAGCACAAATGTTAACATAGCAATAATAACGGGTATTGTAAAAAGCGTTTCACCATATTTATTGGTAGCCTTTTTGAGTTGTTTGCCAAGAGTTTGGAAATCGCTCTCTTGTTGATTGTACAACACAGACAAGGTGCTAACCACCACTTCTTTTCCGCTAATACCAGCCAGTAAGCTTACGGTAATTTTCCAATCGAAGCCAAGTGGCGACATAATAGGTTCGATGGTTTTACCTATTTGAGCCAGATAGGAGTATTCTAGTTGATATTGATATAAGGCTTCTTTCAAATGTTTTACCTGGTTTATATCTTCATTAGTTTGTATGCTGTTTTCGATAAGTTGTATTTGTTTTGTTAGATGATTTGTATGTAGAGATGTAGGGAAGTAACTCAAGCTCCAGATGATGATGGATGCTACCAGTATTATGCCCGACATTTTTTTTAAGTATTGTTTGGCTTTTTGCCACATGTGTTTAATAACATTTCGATATGTGGGTATGCGGTATGGTGGTAATTCCATAACAAAGGGGACTTCGTTTTTCTTAAATATAGTGTTTTTTAGAATTAGCGATATGGTTCCGGCAAGTAGAATACCGGAAATATAAATAAGAAATATAGCTGTGCCGGCATGCTTCCCAAAAAATGTTCCGGCAAAAAGGACATAAATGGGAAGCCTTGCACTGCACGACATTAGCGGATTAACCAAAATTGTAACCAAGCGATCGGTTCTACTTTCGATGGTGCGAGTTGCCATTATGGCAGGCACATTACATCCAAAACCCATAAATAGTGGTATAAACGATTTGCCATGTAAGCCCATTTTGTGCATGAGCTTGTCCATTAAAAAGGCTGCCCGAGCCATATAGCCCGTATCTTCCATGATGGATATAAAGAAAAACAAAAGCATAATGTTAGGTAAGAAAACGAGCACTCCGCCAACACCTTGAATAACACCGTCGGTAATCAAATCTTTGAGTATGCTCGATGGTAATAAAGTATCAACAAATACGTTTATATGCTCTACAAGTTGTTCGATCCATTGTACCGGATACTGTCCCAAGAAAAATGTAGCCTCAAAGATAATCCACAAAAAGGCAAAAAAGATAGGCAACCCTATAACTCGATTGATAAGAATTGAATCTATTTTTTTGGTAATATTCTTATGAGTTAGAGTATTTTTTTTGTAGGTTTCTTCGAGTGCACCCGAAATAAAACCATATTTAGCATCGGTAATAATGGTTTCGGGCGACTCGTTCATGTCTTTTTCAATAGACTGAATGTGTTTGTTTACTATTTGCAGAATTTCTTTTGCATTAGGCAGTGTTTCAATAATTTTAGTAACTTCTTTATCTTTTTCAAGTAGTTTTAGCGATAGAAACCTCGATGAATATCTGTCGAGCAAACTTTGATTTTTCTTCAACTCTTTTTGAATTTCCTCGATGGCTGCTTCAATGTTGTTTCCATAATGAATATGAATGTGTCGGTAAGTAGAACATTCGTCTTCGTACATGGCAATTACTCTGTCGAACAGATCGAAAATACCTCTGCCTCTCGAACTTACGGTTGGTACGATGGGAATACCAATCATTTTGCCGAGTTTTTCGTAATCGAACTGATCGCCTTTTTTTTGAAGCTCGTCGTACATATTTAAAGCCATGACCACACGTAAGTCCATATCGATGAGTTGTGTGGTAAGATAAAGGTTGCGTTCAAGATTGGATGCATCGACAATGTTGATAACCACATCGGGATATTCGCTTGTAAGATATTGTCGTACAAACAATTCTTCGGGTGAGTAGGCAGTAAGTGAATATGTACCGGGCAAATCGGTTAGTTCAAAAGTATAGCCCTTGTATTTGTAAGTGCCTTTTTTTAAATCGACAGTAACGCCGCTATAATTACCAACACGTTCGGCCAGTCCGGTACAATAGTTAAAAAGCGTTGTTTTGCCACTATTTGGATTGCCTACCAGAGCTACATGCACGTGTTTGCTCTTGTCGCCGTTACTTTGTTGTTTTTCCGATTCAGCAACAATAGTTGTATGTAATTTGTTGATTTCTATTGGTTCGTATTGCACTTCGATTAGTGAGGCTTCACTTTTACGGAGTGTAACTTCATAGTCAAGAACTTTGAAAATAATAGGATCGTTTAATGGAGCTTGTTGTATATATTCTATACGGGCTCCTTTAATAAAGCCCATTTCTATAATTCGCTTACGGAAACTTCCTCTACCTCTTACCTTAATGATATAAGCCTTTTCGCCAGGTTTTAAATCCGTAAGCACCATACAATGGTAAACTAGGTAATTTTTTACAAAGTTAGATAAGGCAAAAGTCTTTTTTTATACCAAAAATTAGTGATTTTTCACGGGTGATATAGCAATAAGCTGTAATTCTGCTTTTTTAACTTTTACTACTTTGCATTTGTAATTATATGGTAATGTTGTGAGGTTTATATCTGTATGATTAAGGACAACAGCTTTATTATATTTTTGGTTATATGCCAGAATAACAAAATAAGGCTCTTTTGTTCGTTGTTTTATGCGTTCTTGCAGTTGATAAAGCGTAAAGATATCTTCGTCGTTTATTTTGTATATCGGATGTTGTGGTTCTAAAAATATTTTACCGTTACAGTTGATTTTGTTTACATTGCAAATAATGTTTGAACCAACAGCAATAGGATAATTAGTGTAATACTGTTGAGGTAAAAGATATTTTCGATTCCAATTATCTATGAGGATAAAATAATTACCATCTGGAAGGGTTAAAAGTTTTTCTACATAAAATTCGTATTCTTTTCCTTCTTCTAGTATTTCCATATTATGGTTGTATTGTTCGTTGATAATTTTCATATTTTACAACGAAAGCACCATATATACCACAAGTATTTCTGAACATTTTGGCATCATCTATATTTGCAAAATCGCCTATGGTGTATTTATATAAACCATCGACAAATTCTTCTTTAATAAAGTCTATTTCGGGATAGAGTTCAATGAGTTGATTTTTAGTTAATCGTCGCTTAAAAGCAGCTATTTGTACACGATAAAAATGGGGTTCACTTAATTTTTGAGGTTTAATTTTTGGGCTTTCGGGGCTTTTAGGATATTCGGCTGTTTCTTTGAGATTCGGGTTATTCTTCCATGACATATCGTTTCTAATTTGGAATGGAATAACGCCAATGGAAATTTTTGCTTTATTTTTATCTTGCACAAAGAAAAAGTTACCATAAATTTCTTTGTATCCTACCAGGCGATAATCAATATTGATGGTAGCGGTAATTTTAATGTCTTTTGTGTTGGGAAGTTCTATCCAGATGTATTTTACTAATTGTCCTTGTTTTATGAGTGTTGCTCCCGCATTATCAATAGGGTATAATTCAATTCCTACGGGCATATAAAGTTCGAGTTTAGCAAATCCGCCGATATTTTCTTTGTGAACAATAATGTCGATAGGGTAGTTTTTGCCGGCATCGATCTTAGACGAAATGACAACATCGACAAAAATATCGCCCTGTGCTAAAATGTTCGATGTTAGCAGTAACAAAAAACTAAAGTATAAAATCTGGTATGTCATGTATTTGCGTTCCAAAAATACATAATTTATTTGATGGTGCGATAAATAATGAAAATGATGATGCTGATCACCAAACTAAGTAAAATACTTGTCGTTATGGGAATAAAAACGGTGATATTTTTATATTGAAAAAATATATCGCCGGGCAATTTTTTGGTATGCGGTAAATACGTTTGCAAAAGCCACATCACAACACCTAAAATTATGAATAAAATTCCTATAAAAATAAAAATTTTCCACAACATTTTCATTTTCCTTTGCAATATCGTTGTATGTAAGTCTCTGCTTTAATGTATCCAAGTTGTTTAGCCCGCTCGAAATCGCGACATGCAGCAAGTGCATTCTTCATGGCATAATAAATTAATCCCCGCTGATAAAAATATTTGCCTTGCATTGCCTTTAAATCCATAGCCATGCACAAATCGTTGAAAGCTAATTCGTATTGCTGTGTCTCGTAATAACATACGCCACGTTCATAGTATAGTTCTGAAAAACCTGAATTTAATTCTATGGCATGCGTAAAAAATGTAATGGCTTCGTTGTAACGCTTTAAGTTTTTGGCGGCTATACCGGCTTCATAGTAGATTTTATCGGACAGCGTGTCGTGCAATAAGTAGCGTTTTGTAGTTTCGAGGGCTCTGGTAAAATCATAAGCAAGATTAAAGTTAGCAGCAGCATACCATAACCAGCATATTCTGTATGGTTGAATGTCGTATAATTGTAAATATGTTTTGGCTAGTTCTTTGTATTTTTTTTGGGTATCGAGTATCTGGACTTTAACAATACTGGCTTCGTAATGGCGAGGATCTATTTTCAGGATTAACTGAATTGATTTTAAAGCTTCTTTTGTGTTTTTTCCTGCCAGATATGCTCTTGCTCGCCAAAGTATTAGACGTGTATCGTTTTGATAAATGGTAAGGCTTTTTTCGATTAGGTCGATTAAATCATTAATTTCTTGTTTATCAAACAGATATTCAATTTCTGCAAGACGTGCTTCGTATTCGTCGAACCACTGATGCCGCCATAGTTCTTCCCAATTTTTATTTTTAAACAGAAAAGCAAAAGCATTGTGAGTGCGTATTTTATTTTCGGGCATCTTATTTTTAAGTAATAAATATTGTTTTAACCAGTAAATAGTACTATCGGCTTGTTGTTTGTATGCATAAGATAATGCTAATTTGAATGAAGCCGTTGAATCGAAATGCAGCAATTCTAAATTAGTACGAATGGCATCGTTATATTTTTTTTGGGCAAGATATATTTGAGAAAGCTCATTAAGAACAAGCTTTTTTTCGTAATTCAATTGGTTGACTTCGTTAAATAAATAGATTGCTAAATTGGTATCGCGATAATCTAATGCGGTAAAAGCTTTAATAAGTTTTTCATTTTGAGAAAAAAGTAAACTAGTCGAACAGATAAACAAAATAATATATGCGTACTTATTCATTTCCTTTGTTGTTCGTTGTAATAACATGAATAAATCCGGCAATAGTTCTGGGCTCTATGCCGGTAAGTCGTCGTTCGTAAACATCGCAAATATAGTAATAAACGCCATCGGTAACCATTTTCTTCGAGTCGATGTCTTTTCCGTCCCACATAATATCGGGATTATCGGTTTGATAAACTAGCTTGCCCCAACGGTTGAATATTTTTATATCAACTTTTTCGACAAACTGATACGGACCGGGCCTGAAATAGTCGTTTTGACTATTTCCATCGGGTGTAAACACATTGGGCAATTCGTAGTATGTGCATACATCGACGCAAGTTTTATTGGTTCGGGCACTTTCGTTGTAAAATGAATCGATAGCAGTAACTATATAACAACCGGCAAGCGAATAGGATGGCAAGTGCATATAAGTAGTGTCGAAAGGATTGTTTTTTTGAGCCAGGAGGCTCATTTGTCCGTTAAGAGTTGGCGAATAATAAATGTTGTAGCCAATTACATCGTCGCTGCATGTGCGATTGGGATTAGTCCACCGCAGGACATTTTGGTATAAGCTGCAAACTGAGTGCACGTTGAGTTTTGGCGGACAGGGTGGGGTCGTATCTTTAGGAATTTCGCATCTCTCTTGCGATAAGTTTATGAAAGGCATATTGTACTTGCCCGATTGATAGTATCCGTAACCTTTGACCTTGTAACAGTATGTGTTTCCGTTTGCAAGCCCGGTATCAACGTATGTATTATTGTGCGTATATGCAATCGAATCCCACGAATTAGCTTGTGAATTAAGTTTGTAAACCACGTAGAGTGTATCAATCCATGGAACGTTTTTTTGCCACGATAGATGAACTTTATTGTCGTCGGGGATTGTTTTCAGTCTGATACTCGAAGCAATGGATGGGTAACCTATTAAGAATCGGTTGCCGGGCTCGTTATTGTAAAATTCAATTTTATATGAATATGGATAATCGGTAGTGTTAAGCATCTTATCAACAAAAGTAGTATCGTTGATGTTGTTCAGTGTATCGACTATTTGAAAAAGCTGTCCCCAGAAATCGTTTGAATGATATACAACATACTGATATGGTCCGGGAGCAGCAATGGTATCGAATTCGGTTGGTTTAGACCATTCAACGTATATTTTGCCCTGTTGTGTATCGGTACTATCTACACTTACGTGAGTAATAACGGGTATTCCCTTGACCAGATTAGTACAAACTTCTTCTGAAGCAATGCTCTCGGCTTTATCGGAGAATACGCTTACAATACGGTAGCAATATTCAAATCCTTGTGATAAACCTATACCATTGTTGTTGTCGAGGTACGTTGTATCGTTAATAGATGTTGTAGAGTGTATTTTTACAAAACCGGTAAATGCTGGAACACCTGTTGTACAGCTATCCGGTGCCCATCCCGAAGGTCCTATCCTGCGGTAAATATCGTATCGTATTGCTTGTGGGCAGGGTGCTTTTGTCCAAAGTAGTTGAATAGAATTGGATGTAGGAAATAAAAGAACATCTTGAATAGGCGGACAAATGACTTTGATGTACACTTTTTCTTGTTTTACTAAATTGACTAATGAATTATGATCTTTTGCACGAAATACTACCAGATAAGGAAAATGTTTTACATGCGAACAAGCGGTTTGCCACCAAAAAATTCCTGTTACGGGGCTATAACCTGTTACGGTATCGAAATGTGCTTTCGATTCCTGTACTTCGAAAGGTCCTCCGTAAGCATTAAGGGTGATAACTTCGTTTTGTGGGTCGGAAGCAGTTACGGTTAACGAAATAGAATCGCCAGCCCATACGCACAAATCGGGTAAGTTGGGCAAAATGGGTGGTTGATTGTTTGCGTCTATAACTTCGATCTGAATATCGCGTAGTAGCTCGCTTATCTTGATATATGACTTTGTTTCGCTATAATATCTCCACTCTTCAATAATCATGGCAACGTTGTAAATGCCTGTTTGTTGCGGACGCTCCCAAATTAAATCGCCAGTAATGCGGTTTACAACCAGCGAATCGCTTGCATAGGGAAATGTATAGTTGGGAATAGGTAAGCCGTTGTTGCCCAAACAAACGGTAAGTCGGTATGCCAGACTGTCGCCATCGGGATCGTAAGCACAGGGGTTATGAATAAAGGTTGTGTTGAGTTTGGCTTTGTCGATGGGAGGATAAGTGAGAATTGGAGTTGAGTTGCCGGCAAAAGCTGCATTAATATTGATGATAGTTTGAAGTGTAAAGGTTACATTTACCGAATTGGGTATGTTTTTTACTCCATAGTTGCGGTTTTGGTCTTCCATGGTGATCTTATATATACCTGGACCTGGATATGTATGTTCGCCAATGTAGGTGTTTTTTACGTAATAATCGGCTAATTCAATTTTCGAAACTCGTGGCACGATAGATGTTGTTCCGTCGCCCCAACTTACTTCAAGTTCGGGACGGTCGGCTTGAGAAAGAGAGTATGTATATGTTACCATCGTAATTTCGTATGTGTAGCCGCCCTTATGCCTATAGCGTATTTCGCCTGCTCTATTGTGTGTGGCCAGTGCCGATATGTACAAAAGTATGATTATGATGGTAAAAAACAATTTCATTGTACCTGAACTTTGGTTTGATGTTTGGTAAAGGTAAAACCTTGCTGTTTGTTGCCCCAGTTGATAATAACTAGATTGGTCATATCGGGGTAAAGATGATTAAGAAGGTCGTTTTGAATGCTAAGTGTTTTAATTTTATTCGTAATAGGAAATTCTAAATAGATCCATGTGGCATCGTTTACCATGAAATAATTAACTAGTTTAATTTTTTGAGGGGGTATGTTTTTATCGTTTATTATGATGGAAAATTTAGAAGTAATGTATTGGTGAAGTAGTTCATTGATATTGTTAACGGGTTTATTTTGGGTAATGTTTATATGAACACCTGTGTAAAACAGTACAGCTTTTTCTAAATCGTCGGAAAATATTTTGCACGACACTTCAAAAACACCTTTTTGTGTATTGGGTTCAATGTTAGTAACGGTAATATGTACAGGATGAGCAAATCCAGTAATGGTTAATGTAAAGAATATCAGATATATAATAATGCGTTTCATGGAAGAAATTGAAAATTAAAATTACAATTAAATCGGAAATAAAACAACTATGATAATAGTTAAATATTTTTAACTACCATATTTTAATTGCATTATAGTATTATATCCATTATTTTTTTTAAAAGAGTTGATTTGCAAATATAGATTTCTGCATTTACAGGAATGGTTTCTTCTATAATAAACATTTCTATATTCTGAGGTAAAACTACTTTTTCAGGTTTAACTTTTGCAATAACGTAACCTTCTTTTCTATTAATTCTGATAATACGATCGATGTATTTTATATTTGATATTATTTTAAAATCTTTTACGTTTTGATAGTTGTAAAAATCAATAATGACCTTTTGTCCAATTTTTACTTTTGACACTTGTTTAAATGGTATTTTAATTATTATCTGGTAGGTTTTTTCATTTGTTTTCTTTAAGAAAGCTTCTGTTTTAATGGTGTAGTCGTAATAAAAAAACTGACTGCTAAATATTATTATAAAAAAAATAGATACAATAACTGTAATTCCAATCCGAATTATTTTAGGAGGAATTTGACCAATAATATTTCTTACTTTTTCGCTTCTTAATTCTATCTGGTCTGATTCTTTCATATCTTAATTTCCCAATTCTAATTGATTTTTAACTAGATTAAAATATGTGTCCTTGTTTTTAATTAGTTCGAAATGTGTGCCAGTTTCTACAATTTTTCCATTTTCTAGTACAACAATTTGATCGGCATTTTTGACCGTGCTAAGACGGTGTGCAACAATAACCACTGTTTTGCCTTTGTAAAAATTTTGTAAGTTTTCTATAATAGCTTTTTCGTTGTTGGCATCGAGGGCATTTGTTGCTTCGTCGAAAAATAGAAAATCCGGATTTTTATATACTGCTCTTGCAATTAAAATTCGTTGT
>CALGPK010000061.1 GCA_937960415.1 uncultured Bacteroidales bacterium
AAGTTGCTATAGCATTATTGGTTGGCTGTTTTTTTATTTATTTTGAATTATGAAACCGATATGTTTACTTCTATTCTTTTTAAATGTTGTTGTTTTTGCTCAAAATGGCAACGAAACAGAGATAGTCATTCTGCATGTAAATGATATGCATGGTAAAATTGATAAGTTTCCTTACTTATCGACTATGATTAAGGAAATTCGAGCAAAGCATAAATACGTGTTTTTGCTTTCGGCTGGCGATATTTTTAGCGGAAATCCGATTGTCGACAAATTTCACGATCAGGGATTTCCGATGATAGATTTGATGAATATGCTACCGTTTTCACTTTCTACGTTAGGCAATCATGAGTTCGATTTTGGTGGAACCATTTTAGCAAAGCGTATTTCTGAGTTGAAACATTCAGTTATTTGTGCCAATATGCTAAAATATCCCGATTATTTTCCAAAACTTAAGCCGTACGAAATTTTAAGGGCGGGTAAAACCTCCATCGCAGTTCTGGGTCTGACTCAGGTTAGCACTAATGGTTATCCCGATACCCACCCTGATAGAGTAAAGGAATTTGCTTTTGAACATGGTATAACGACAGCAGAAAAATATTTGCCTAAACTGAAAAAATATCCTATACGTATTGTATTATCGCACATGGGATACGAAAACGATTCCATATTGGCAACAAAAATACCTTACATAACAGCTATTGTTGGGGGACATTCGCACAAAAAAATTCAACCCATGAAGATGGTAAATCAGGTAGCTATTCTTCAGTCCGAAAATTATTTGAAATACCTTGGTGTACTAACCATAAAAATTAAAGGAAATAAAGTTACTTACATGTATGATACACTTTTGCCTATAACTAATGCGATTAAACCTGATACAGTAATACTTAGAAAAGTTGAATATTACAACAATAACGATGAGTTTAAGAAGATCGTAGGTTATGCAACCGATACCATTTGGGGCATTCAATCGTTGGGCTGTATGATGACACATGCTTATAGGAACATTACACAGGCCGATTTCGCTGTTCAAAATAGTGGTGGGATAAGGGTTACTATGATTCCACAAGGGAGTATCACAGTAAAACAGATACTCGAATTAGATCCCTTTGCTAACGATCTGATTGTATGCAAAATGAACCCTGAGCAACTTCGTCAACTAATCCGTTATGGCTACGAAAAAGAAGGTAAGCCCGATATTTTTTCGTCGGGATTTATATCAAAACTATATCTCAATTCAAACAGTAAAATACAATATATCGAATTGTACGATATGGAGAATCGTTTGCTCGATGAAAACAAAAGCTACCGGGTTGCTTTAGGAAGTTATTTATATAATGCTTATAAGTTTGATCGTACAGACGAAGGTGTAAGTGTTGGCAAAACAACTACCGATGCTATTTTTGAGTATTTGTCGTTGGTAAAAGGGATATCTTTTAAAAACTGCATAAGTTCTATGTCTATAATCATTAATAATTAGCACATGACAAAAGAAGTATTATTATTGTCTTTGATGTTGCTTTTAAACTCTTGTAAAATTAAGGAAATAGAAATAGGAAAGTTTCATAATTATCGACTGATAAGTATAGACGAATACAAAGCACAAATAGAGTTCAATGTTCCTGTAAAAAATAATAATTCGTTTGGTTTTACAATTGCCGATATTCGTTTAAATCTTTCAATCAACGATAAAGAGATAGGGACTGTAAAGAAACGCAATCGTATTCGTATTCCGGCTCAATCGGATAAGACCTATCCGGTTTTGCTCGAATTAGAAATAGACAAAGCTCAAGGAAGTATAACGTCGCTTACATCTAATTTATTGAAAAATAAAATTGGCCTCAGAGCCAAAGGGTATGTTAAAGTTAGAAAATTTATTTTTTCTAAAAAATTCCTTGTCGATGAGCAAGAAACTTTGAAATTATTTTGATGAAAACGAGAGTCATTTTAAAAAATACACTTGTTAATAATCGGAATATTTTAGGATATTTGTAAAAAAAAATCATGCTAAAATATTCGCGTATATTATTGAAATTAAGTGGTGAGTCGCTAATGGGCGAGCAAAAATATGGTATCGATATAGATGCCTTAATGCATTATGCCGATGAGGTAAAATCGGTTGTTGAGTTGGGTGTTCAGGTGGCTATTGTTTTAGGTGGTGGAAATATTTTCAGAGGCTTAAAGGGCACAAAACAGGGATTCGACAGAATTAAAGGCGATCAAATGGGTATGTTGGCTACCGTTGTCAATAGCCTGGCTCTGCAATCGGCTTTGGAGAGCATACATATACCCTCAAAGGTTTTTACAGCTATACGAATGGAGCCCATAGCTAACCTATATCAGAAAGAGCAAGTATCGGAATGCTTGCAAAAAGGGATAGTGTGTATTTTGGCAGCTGGTACAGGCAATCCGTTTTTTACCACTGATTCGGCTGCCGCCTTACGTGCAGTAGAGATAGAAGCCAATGCCCTGTTAAAAGGGACACGTGTAGATGGCATTTACTCCGACGATCCTGAAAAAAATCCTGCGGCCATAAAATACCATTCGTTGTCGTTTAAAGATGCCTACGAAAAGCAGTTGAACATTATGGATTTAACAGCTTTTACCATGTGTATGGAAAACAATATGCCTATTGTAGTTTTTAATGTTAATACCAAAGGAAATTTGAAAGCATTAATTGAGGGGAAGGAGGTAGGAACTATAGTCTGTTAATCTGCAAATTTTTTCAATTGATAAGGAAACTCTTTGGCAAGTTCGCCAGAGTAGTAAAAATCAAAACCAATGGCACCAAAGGTATATCTAACGTTGTTAATAGTAATAGTAGATCCTCCTACACGTGGATTAGGCTTGGGGACAGAATAAGGAAATCCAACATTGTACAGGGTAACCAATATTTCGGGTCGGTTCGATATATCGTATCCGGCACGTTCCCATTGTTTTTTTACTTGATGAAGGTAAAGTGCAGCGTATAAATATTGATAGTAGTGATTTCTGTAATTGACTAGACGATAATATCGTTCAGTGTCGTGGTTTGACGATTGAAAGTCGAGCAAGTTTTCGTATTTCTTGCCTAAATAAAATTCGGAAGTGCTATCTTTTAAATAATGCTCAATAGCTTTTGCTGTGAAGTCTTTAATGCCGGTTACACCAAGACTAAATTGCGATTCAACAGATAATACTTTTAAAGGTCCAATGTATCGCTTGTAAATTTCGCGTTTGGAGTTGAATAAGCGTATTTGTTCGCCAATGAGACAGCAAACTACCAGTCGTGGTTCTACACCGGCAGCTTTTGAAGCGCTGTCTATTATGTGTTTGTCTTTGCGAATGGCTTCTTTAAGGTCATTCCATTCCGAAATATTCATCCAGGCAAATAAACTTTTTAAGGTGTCGCGTTTAATGTTTTTATTATAAACATTGAGCAATTCTTTTTTTAGTTTATGGTATTCGTCGTTATCGGAGAGTCTAAGTTCGGCGGTAGCAATCATTTGTTCGAGCAACATCGGATTTTCACTGTATTTTAAGGCATTAAAGAAAGTATTGGCATTGTAGGGGTATAATTTTCCAATGAGTGAGAGTAATAAATATTGCAACGGTCTTTTTTCGTTGATTTGTAAAAGATAATGGGGATCATTGGGGTTAAATAATGGCTGTTTTTCCGATATTTCTTTAAACATTCTGTCGTTGTAATCAACGGCTCCGGGGTCGTTGGTAATGTGTAGTTTTACTGCAACATAAGTTCCCGTTAGTACAAATCCTACAAAAGCAAAAAATAAAACAACTCCATAAATTATATATTGTATGAATTTTTTTTGCATCATATAAAATGTCGAAAAAATTTTGCAAATGTATACTATTTTTAAAATTAAATTGGGTCAACGTCAACTTTGTAAATGGTTGATTTTAGTTCAGGTTGCAAAAAAAATTGCTGAATAATTTGATATAGTCTATCTCGATTAGAAAGATTGTTATAAATGTTGCCGAGTTTAATCCATATTTCCATGATATAAAAGTTTTGTATTTTAGAAATAATTGGCGATTGTGGACCAATAACCATGATGTTTTTTTCTTTTTTTAAAATATTGGTCAATAATTGAGATGTTTTCTTTACTTGTTCGGCATTTTTATTTTTTAGTGTAAGTTTAATAAGTCGGACATAAGGAGGGTAATGAAAGCGTTTTCGTTCGGACAATTGCCATTCGACAAAACCTTGGTAGTCGTAGTTTTTCAAGTAGTACAATACCGGATGGTTAGGCTGTGTAGATTGAATTAAAACCTTACCTTGTTGTTGACGACGCCCTGCTCGTCCTGCAACCTGAGCAAAAAGCTGAAACGTACGCTCGTTGGTTCTAAAATCAGGAAAATTGAGCATGGCATCGGCATCGATAATACAAATAAGTTCTACATTTTCAAAGTCGAGGCCTTTAGTAATCATTTGTGTTCCTACCAGTATGTTAATTTTGTTTTGTTCTATGTTGTGTAACAGTTCTTCGATTTTGCGTCCTGTACGGGTTGTATCGAGATCAAACCGGCCTATATGAGCATTAGGGAAAAGCATTGCCAGTTCATCTTCGATGCGTTCTGTGCCGATGCCTCTGACCTTAAGGTCGGGTAAGGAACATTCGACACATACGGAAGGGATATCAATGGAAAATCCGCAATAGTGGCAAACAAGCTTCTGAATGGCTTTATGATAGGTTAGCTTTACATCGCAGTGTTCGCAACCGGGTATCCATCCACAGGCATCGCATTCTAAGTAGGGAGCATATCCTCTACGGTTTTGGAAAACAATACTTTGTTTCTGTTTTTCAAGTGTTTGTTTTAGTTCGTCAATTAAGCGTTGTGAATAATAATTCATGCGAACACGGTTTTTTTTTCGCTCACTCCGTAAGTCGATTATGGTAATTTCGGGCATTTCGATACCTTTAAATCGGGTGTTTAGTTCTACTAAACGATATTTACCGCTCAAAGCATTGTAGTAGGTTTCGAGCGAAGGGGTGGCAGATCCCAATAGCACTTTGGCATTAAACCACGAAGCAAGCATAATGGCTGTGTCGCGGGCATGATAGTGTGGCTCGGGCGATTGTTGTTTATAAGTCGATTCGTGCTCTTCGTCGATAATGATAAGACCAAGATTTTTAAATGGTAAAAACAAGCTGGAACGAACTCCTAAAATAACTAGCGGGTTTTTGTTTTTTTCGAGTATCTGTAAATACAACTCTGTTCGTTCGTTTTCGCCAATTTTGCTGTGATATAAAAAAATAGGAACATTTAATGCTGATTTCAATCGCTTTACCATCTGCGAAGTAATAGCAATTTCGGGTAATAGGTAAAGTACCTGCTGGTTGTTTTTCAAAAACTCCTCAATTATTTTAATGTAAATTTCGGTCTTACCACTACCTGTAACACCGTGCAACAAAACAACTGATTTTTCGATAAAATGACCAAGTATTTCTTCTTTAGCTTGTTCTTGCTCTTTGGTTAAAACAATTAATTCCTTACGATAATTTTCTTGAGATGCTTGTATACGACTTTCTTCGATAAACACACTCGTTAAAATGCCCTTATTTAAGAGAGCTTTTAAAGCCTGTCCATTGGTGCGTGATTTTTTTAAGAGTTCACTTTTTTTTACAAGTTGCTTGTTTTGCCATTCTCCGCAGGCAAGGCTAAAATACGCCATTAGTACATCGGTTTGTCGAGGTGCTTTTTCAAGTTGCTTAAAAATTAGATTTAGTTCATCTTCGCTATTAATTTGGTTCGATAATCCAATACATTCAATTCTCTTTGGGGTATATTTTTCCTTAATATCTTCTACCAGGTCTATGTACTGATTTTTTAGCCACTTACGTATGTGTGAGTGAATATTTTTTCGGGATAATTTTTTTTGCAGTTCGTTAAAATGAATACTTTCGTTTTTATTTAAAGCATCTATCAAAAGTATATCGTTGTCGTTTTCGGCAATCCAATTGGCAAATAGCTGCCCTTTAACAATAAATGTTTCGCTTTCTAACTTGAGATTTGTAGGTAAAGCTATTTTCATTATTTCGCCTATCGGGCACATGTAGTAACGGCTAATCCACTCCCAGAGCAACAACTGGTGGTGTGTTACGATAGGTTTAGAGTCGAGTATAGCTATGATTTCTTTGGTAAAATAATTTGGTTCACGTTCGTGCACCGAAACAATAATGCCGCTGTAGATTTTTTTTTTGCCAAACGAAACAAGAACTCGTTTTCCTGTTTCAACATCATGATTTAATTCTTCTGGAACAGAATACGTAAAAACACCATCGACACGAAGAGGAACAATAATATCGACAAATAGTGATTGCGTCATGTATCTATCAGACATTCATAATGTTAATAATTTCGAGTTCATTAAGGTCTATACTTTTGTGGATTTTAATGGCTTTTTCGATAGGTACATGAACTGTTTTGTCGTTTTGAATACCTATCATGATTCCGGATTTTCCGTTTAATAGTGCTTTAATTGCTTCAACGCCCATTTTAGTTGCAATGTATCGGTCGTAAGCAGTGGGTGAGCCTCCACGCTGAATATGTCCAAGTACTGAGACACGAACATCGTAATCTTTCAGGTAAGGTTGTAATTTTTTTACGACTTCAAAAGCCCCTCCTTCTTTTTCTCCTTCGGCAACAAGTACGATGTTGCTCGATTTTTTCCGACGGTAACCATTTTCTAAGTAATCGACAAATTTATGAATATCGCTTTCTACTTCGGGGATGAGTATAGCTTCGGCACCACATGCAATACCGGCACGAAGAGTGAGAAAACCGGCATTACGCCCCATCACTTCTATAAAAAACATACGATCGTGTGAACTGGCAGTATCGCGAATCTTATCAACTGCTTCCACAATGGTATTAAGCGCTGTATCGTAACCAATAGTTACGTCTGTACCATAGATGTCATTGTCTATAGTGCCGGGAAGTCCAACGATACGAATGCCATATCTTTTGCCAAATTCGGTTGCCCCTCTAAATGAACCGTCGCCTCCAATTACAACCAACGCATCCATATCGTGTTGTTTAAGGTTTTCGAAGGCTGTGTGCATTCCTTCTTCTGTTTTAAAAGCTTCGCTTCTGGCTGTTTTCAGAATAGTACCACCTCGCTGAATAATTGCAGCTACATCGTGCGAACGCAAGTGTTCGATTTGATTCAAAATAAGCCCCTGATAACCATGTTTAATTCCAAAAACTTTTAGGTCATAGTAAAGTGCTGTACGAACAATGGCTCTAATGGCAGCATTCATTCCCGGTGCATCACCGCCCGAAGTAAGCACGCCAATGCTTTTGATCGATTGGTTCATAAAGTTTTTTGATAAAATTACAAAAAATTATTATTTAGTATGCGATTCGATATATTCAGCTATATTTTTCATTAACCACATGGGTGTGGAAGTAGCACCACATATACCAACCGAACTGGCATTATTAAACCATTCGAACTGTATCTCGCTGGCTTCGGATATAAAATACGATTGAGGGTTGACCGATTTGCAAACTTCGAAAAGAGCTTTGCCATTTGAACTTTGCTTGCCGCTGACAAAAATAATTACATCGTGTTTTTGAGCAAAATTTTTTAGTTCTTTATCTCGTAAAGAAACCTGATTACATATAGAATTGATGCACTCTAATTTTTCAATTGTTCCGTATGCAGTCATTCTTTTTTTCAATTCACTTACAATTTCATCATATTTATGAGGACTTTGGGTTGTTTGAGAAAATATGGCAATAGGTTTATTAAAATCTAATTTGTCAAGATCGTCAATGCTATTAATAACCAAAGCATTACCATAGGTTTGGCCTACTAGCCCATTAACTTCGGCATGTCCCTTTTTACCAAAAATTACAATTTGTGTCTCATTGTTTTCAGTATATGTTTTTTTTATTTTCTTTTGTAGTCGCAATACAACTGGACAAGTGGCGTCTATCAATGTGATGTTATTTTTTTTAGCAATTTCATAAGTTTCGGGTGGTTCGCCATGGGCTCTAATAAGGACAATCGCATTCTTCATTTTTTTGAATTCTTCATATTGAATGGTTTGCAGTCCAATTTTTTGTAATCGATCCATTTCAAGATTATTGTGTACAAGATCGCCCAGACAATAAAGGGGAATGTTTTCTTTAAGGAGTTTTTCGGCTTTTGCAATGGCATTGATGACTCCAAAACAAAAGCCACTGTATTTATCAATTTCAATCTTCATAAGGAAAACGTTTTTTAATTTGTTTGAGTATCCATTCCAATTGTTCGGTTTTGCTCATGTTGCTATTGTCCAGCACGAGGGCATCGTCGGCTTTTCGTAACGGACTGATTTCTCGGTGAGTATCCAGATAGTCGCGTTCTTCTATATTTTTGAGTACTTCGTCGAATGTAACGTCAATACCTTTTTCTTGCAACTCGGCCAATCGTCGCTTTGCTCGAATATTGGGGTCGGCTGTCATAAAAATTTTTAGTTCTGCTTCGGGGAACACAACAGTACCTATATCTCTGCCATCCATTACTATGCGTTTATTTTTACCCATTTGCTTTTGCAATTGTACCATCTTTTGACGCACTTCTGGAATCTGACTTATTTGGCTGGCATATGCTGAAACAATGGGTGTACGAATCTCATTTGTCAAAAGCTTCTTGTTTAACCATAGTTCGTTTAACTGGCTTAAAGCATTGAAGTGAAATTCAATATGAATTTCGTTCAACCTTTTAACAATAGCATCTGTATATATGTCGTTGTTTTTAATAAAATGATTTTCCAAACACCAATAAGTAACTGCCCGATACATAGCTCCTGTATCGATATGTCTGTATTGAAGACAATGAGCCAAATTTTTTGCTAATGTGCTTTTGCCACATGAACTATATCCATCGACGGCAATAATAATATCAGTTAATAACCTCATTGAAAATTTTTTTACAAAAGTATAAGAAACGTTGTTAATTAACTATAACGGATATAGAGAAAAGAATTACGATGGATTAATTTATTAATTTGCAAATAAATGATTCGGTTTTGAGAAAATATATTCCTCGAGGCAAAGAAGTTAAATCTATGATGTAATGATTATTTTGTTGCATTATGGTTGCTTTTACTGTTTGACCTGCAATATTATACACTATAAGTGGCTCCTGAATACGACCATTTAACTGATATATACCATTCGATAATTCGTTTATGCTTATTAAATCGCTATTTTCATACGAAAGATTTTGTGGTAAAAGATTAATTGAAAGTGTGATTTCATTTTCGTAGCACTGGTTATATATGGTAAGTTTAACATGGTAAATGCCTTCATCTGAATAGGTGTGTACCGGGTTTTCTTCGGTAGAAAAGGTACCATCGCCAAAATCCCATAAATAATTCATATTGCCGGGAGTAGTGTTCTGAAAATATACAGTATTGCCTGCAATACTATACGAAAAAGAAGGAATGATGCTATCAATAACACCCATAAAACTACCAGCAGCTAGAATAATAGCAGAATCGAAAAAATTGTCCCCTGCATCGGCAAGAGCAAATTTAAAGTGATACTGTTCGTTTGCAATAACAGGAACATGGAGGATAAATTTTACGGTATAGCCATCGTAAACCCAAAACGTGCCATTTGTATTATCAATATAATAAGCAGAGTTAAGATTTTGGTTGACATTATTAATGGCTATGGGCAAAATGGTGCCCGGTATTAATGCAACATTTGTTAAACTATCGTAACCCGGTCCACCGATAAAAAATCCAAAGATATCGTTGAAGTTGCTACCCACCCATTCGGGATATTCTTCAGATGCGAATATAAATTCGAAGGGTATTATTGAATCAACCAGAGGAATAAAATCAAATTCAATGCTTATGGCATCATAAGTTGGATTTTGAGCAAGTACGGAAAGTAATGGATCGCCCGGTCCTGAAACATTGGTACTGGCAAAATAATCGGCTGTACCAATAGCATTAAATACGTTACCCGTTGAAAGTATTAACCCATAATTTATACCAATTGAATTGTTTGGATCGTCCCATAGTCCAATTTGTGAGGGAGAATTTGAACTTTTTTTATCGCCTGTATAATTAATTTGTATATTCGATACAACGATGCAAGGTCCAATCATGTTTTCCGTAAAAAAATTGATGGGATCGGGCAACGGATAAACAATAGTATCCCATTTTAACGCTATTGGATGTTCTTTGTTTTCTGTCCGTTGTATGTTTTGCGAATATACATAAGTTACGAACAGTATTTCTGCAATTAGTACAATTGTTTTCATAATATCATTATGTTTATAATAAAAAAACCATATCTTAGTCGATATTAGTCTGTGTTTTAGGGGCGGTACAAAATAGGTTTTGTAATCCGCTCCTTTTTGCCGATAAGTGTAATGTAGTAAATACCGGTAGTTCGAATGTTGTCGAAAATTTCAATTGCTTCCTGTGGAGAAGACATCGTAAATCGTTTATACAACAATTGCTGTCCCAATAAGTTGGTAAATAATAGTTGATACTCTTCGCCTGCAATACCTTTTACCACAATGGTAATGGGTTTTTCGTCGGAAGCATATACCGGATAAAAATCTTCGACAAAGTCTATCTCATTGCAGTGAACAACAATTGGGTTGCTATATGCTACAGCTCCATCTAAATCTATTTGTTTTAATCGGTAATAAGTAATTGGGGAAAAGTTTAAATCGTCGAATTGGTAAGAAGATATGGAATTTGTGGTACCCTTTCCTTCAACAAAAGCAAGTTTTGTCCAATTTTCACCATCTACACTTTTTTCAAGTTCAAATCCATAATTGTTGGTTTCGCTAGCAGTTTGCCAATATATGGAATTTATATTCAATTTACAAATACCATAAAAAGTAAGAAATTCAACTGGAAGAGGGTAATTGGTACTACCTAAAGTAACAAGAATATAATTAAGCATTATGGGGTTGTTGGTAGTAGAACTTGCAACGTAGTCAGAGGTTGTATTAACAGTAGATGTACGTGGTTCCCAATAAATAGGATTAGTTGTTCCATTCCAATATTGTACTTGTTGAAACATTTGTAAGTTTGCTTCAGGATGACTAAATAATTCTGGAGTTCCGTCAACAATATAGTAAAAATTATTTACGGTGAGTTGTCGCATCGTTGCAGGTTGTAGTCTATAATATCGTGAAACACTATAATTTCCTGTATAAGTTCCAGAACCTTGTAATCGTTGATGTCCACGACGAATTTCAGTGTTTCCTAAATTTCCTCCAACTGGTGTAAAATTTAGCCCTAAATTGGCAACATTACCACTTGGATCGGTTCGAGTAGTTGTAATATAACCTATGCCCGAACCTTCTGTTCCGGGTGTTGTATAGTCTGTTCTATTAGTGGCTTTTACTCTTCTTCCAGCAGCTTCGTTTTGAATGGAAGCCGATACACCGAATGTAACATTGTAATTTCTTAAATCCAGATAACCTGATTCCATGTATAATTGATTGGAAACAGAAATATGTTGATCCAGATAAACATCAAGCTGGTCGCCTGTTCCGGATTTAGCAATACGTAAGTTATAAAATGGTGTAGAATTTGATCCACCAATGTACTGTAAGCCGGCTCCGGCAAATTTTACGGTAACATTATTTAAATTAATATATGCTGGAGGTGTGTTATTTACCCAGCATACGTTTGAATATACGTTTATATAACCTGTATTGTTGTTAGAATTAAGGCGTGCTGAATTATTAATGGTTAGCTTGGGCTGAGCTAAATGAAACTGAGTTAAAAAAAAGATGAATACAACTATAAAAATGAACTTTCTCATAGCTTCTGAGATTTTTTTTGTTTTACGAATATACTTCAATTTTAGTTACAAAAAAATAATAAAACTAAGAAAACAGTCAAAAAATTACAAAATGTTGATAATACAGGCATATATTACTTTATTCATTTCAAATTCTAATATACATTTCGATACGGCAATATTCTTCTTTTAGTTTCGATTATGTATATATGCTGACTGCTTCGATTAAGGCATGTTAGTTTTGTAATGACTGGGGAGTGGTAACGTGATTTGCAAGACGAACACCTCAAACGTTATTGCGAGCGAACCACTCCCCACCGTTGCGAGGGCGTAAGCCCGAAGCAATCAGTAAGTTGCGTTATTAAACCTTACAGGTTTTAAAACCTGTAAGGTTTTTCCTCTCTACTCCCCCGCCATTGCGAGGAGGTTTAGACTACGCCAGAGGCAGGGGAGAAACCGACGAAGCAATCGCATAAGGTGTGCAGGAATGCAATGGGGGATTGCTTCGCTCACTGCGTTCGCTCGCCATGACGGGGTCAAAGACACACCGTTATTCAACGACTGCGTTTCGGTAATACTCAACGACTGCGTTTTGCTGCTCCCCCTTCGGCAGCCCGCCATGACGGTTTAGTTCGTCATCCTATTACTGGAAATCTTTTTGTAGGAACAGATGCGGGAGTATTTTATTCGTCGGATGGTGGGCAAACATGGACGGGTGCTTCGCTCAATATGGGCAATGTGCCTGTTGTTTCGCTCAAGATACACTATCCAACGCGTAAATTGGTTGCAGGCACATACGGGCTATCGGCATGGAGCATCGATTTAGGAGTTTTTACCACAAATATGCTCAATTCTGAAGACAATTCATCTTACATTATAGTTTATCCAAACCCAATTAAAAGCAATCAGCAATGTAGTGTTGTATATACGCCCGGTAGGTGGACTGTATGGAAAGTAA
>CALGPK010000062.1 GCA_937960415.1 uncultured Bacteroidales bacterium
AATACCTTTAAAAGAAATTAATAATCCTAATTACTATATTAATTCTATAGGTATAAATAATGTTCAAAAAAAATGGTACTTTATATTAAAAGAAAGAACTCTTTCAACAAGTAATATTGCTTTATATGTTTATGATATTACTAACAACACTATTCAAAAGATTCCCTATCAATATCCATTGTTTGATTCTAAAATTTTAGAAAGCGATTATTTTTATCTCTACGGAACTCAAATTAGTGATAATAATTTGGCAGTTCTTTATAATTTCCGTTCTTCTATTACCAAAATCGATACAAAAACAAATACTGTTTCTGAAGTGAAAATGGAAAACCAATACCTTGATACGAATTTAATGTATAGTAAAACTGCTTCAAAATATAAAGGTTTTTTCACTCGTTTAGATTATTTTCCTTCTTTAAAAATTTATCGTAGAAAATTATTGTTAGGTTACGAATATGGTAAAAAAGAATTATTTGTTTATTACGATACCTTATTTAAAGTAATAGGCTATCAGTTTGCTACAAAGGACTTTATTTTCGAAATAAAAGGAGTTTTTTACTCTTATTGGCTAAATCAAAATAAACTTATTTTAAAAATTCATTCCAAACCAACTTTTGAAAGCATATCTAAGGAAGATTTTGATCAAAAATTACAAGAAATTTATAATAAATATAATACTGTTTGTACCATTAACCACTTTGACCCTCATATTAAATACAACAAATTTATCGAAATGCTATCAGATAGTATTAAAGACAAAAACTTTAAACTTTTAGTTATATCCGGCACATCCTGTCCCGCTTGTAATATAGATACATACAATATGATTATTATTAACGAAGCGTTTTTTATGAATCATCCAAAATCTCCTATGTATATTTTACTTTTAGACACAACTAATGTTTTTTACCAATATAAATACCAATTTGTTGAACAAAATCATATTTTTATTGATAAAGAAAACCTTTATGAAGTGTTGTTTAGCAACAAAATGAATATCAATCCTATAATTATTACAGTGAGAAATCGGAAAGTAAAAAGTGTTGTGCCTTTTGATGTCGAAGATGAACGAAACAGCAAATTCCTAAAAGCTATGTTCGATTTTTAGCTTACATACTAAGTTAAACAAAACCCTAACAAAAATCATTGTTTCTATTTTTTTATTTTTTCACTTTCGCAGCCGAATATTCAAAAAATGTATATTAGTCCTTTCATGGCACAAGTAGACATCTAAATAACATATAGTTAGATAGCATTTCTATACCATAATCCAGTATGTTAATATTTAAAAAAAAATGAAAAATATCTATAAATTACCACTTATTAAGCAAAATTCTCATAACGATAAAAAAAGGCTATCCATTTAGGATAGCCTTTTTTTTAAAAACGTTACATTTGGTTATTTAATCAATGTTACACGTTCAACAAATTTGCCGTACTTCGATTCTCCTTTAATAATATAAACTCCGTTACTAAGTTTATTCATATCGAGGAAATATGCTTCGCCATATTCAGTAGTAATTTGCTGATGTATGCAGATTCTACCAAAAATATCGGATACGGTTAATTCTATTTTTGTATCAGACGGGAAGGGAAATACCATATTTACACCATTATATGTTGGATTCGGATAAATGGATACAGGAGTGTGATTCAATTCGTTGATAAATGTTCCGGTAGGACACATAATTGGCCAAATCGATAACTGTGCGTTAAATCCCCATGTATTGTTTGCATCAGAATATGGGTACCATGCATTGGTGCTCCACTGTTCCCATGCAACATTGGTTGTCGTGTTCATGGTATACAACGAAATTGTATCGCCAGCGGCAGTTGGTAATCCTACTGCAACATAAAAAGGAGTTGTTACTGATACAGGAGTTGAAAAGGTTACAATTGTTGGCAATTGAGCTGATACATCATTCTTAATCGTTCCTAAAGTAACATTTTGCGTTGCTATAGCAGTTGCACCCGGCGTACCACCTGATCCGTTATTGTTATAAACTCGAACTGGTATATTAGTTGCATTATTTCCTTTGGCAACACCAAAATATAGAATTACTGAATTAATTTTCTTAGTTGACACAAAAGAGCTGAAATAATTAGCTTTAGCTTTATCGCCCCAAACGTTATTTCCAGAAACATAACCGGCATATTGCCCATTGTTTGTGGCTGTATATAAATGTAATGTGTCTACAGGAGGCCACAATAATGTATCGCAAGTATTCGATGTTGCAACAACGTTGATGTAATTTGTTTTAGTTTCGGTATCGGTTTGTGTACCATTTCCAACAGTCAATGTTACAGTTTTATAGCCAGTTGTTGAATAAGTAACCGTATGAGGTCCAACAGTATTGGCAGTAGCTGGGCTAGCACCCGAGCCAAAATTCCAGCTGTATGTTGTGGGCGAGCCTGTAGAAGTGCTAGTAAAAACAACAGGCTGACCTACCTGCACCGTAGTTGCACTGGCTGTAAAATCGGCATTCAATGTTTGAGTGCTACCGTTACAATACTTACCATCTAGAGTGGTTGGATTTGTTCCGGCTGGATCTAACCAGTCTTTGAGTCTGTTTGCCGAAGTGGCACCAGTTCTATCCCAATGATAGTACATTTTTCCATAATAATCTGGTTGAGATTGAGCATTACAGTACGATGAACCACCAGTCAAAGTCCCCACAATACGTTTATTGGCATCAAATAGTGGAGATCCCGATGAACCTCCTTCTGTTACTCCCCAGCCATTAGCATTTTGTACCCATACTACACGCCAATGGGCGTTTGCAAGTGCTCCAGAATATGTTGCTGTTGTTGCATTGTTATAAGTTGATATTTTTTTTATAGAACCAGCTGGATGATGAATACATGCACCGGGACCTGTAACAGCATTGGTCCTATCCCAGCCATTCATATACACATTGTAATTGTTTGGAATGGTTTGCTTTAATTGAACAAGAAGCATATCCGAACCACCATTAATTGAATACGAGGCTTTTAGCGTGCAACCGGTCATAGTATTTGAACTTGGTTCGGTAGTAGGTGTTGTGCATCCAGATGCTTCATAATTAAAATAAAAAATCCACTGATTTAAATCATTAGTCGAAGCACCTTCGTAACAGTGATACGCCGATAAAACATAGGGTGTACAATCCTGATTGGTATTGTTTACCAAAGAACCTGTACAATAACCATATTGATAGCCAATCTTAAGTAATATACGACATACTCCACGTTTTGCATCCTGCCAATTATCACCTACTGGCGAACAATTAATATTTACTTCACAAGGCTCTGATGGTTCTGTCCATGAAGGGTTTTTCTTTAAGGGCACACCTCTATAAAAATATGCTATTTCATTGATGTGAATTTCTGGTTTACCAACACAACGTTCTGGTTCGTAATACTCGAGACATACGATGTCGCCATACACCATTTCGTTGGCAAAAAGCCCACTTTCGTCATTATTTTGATAAGTATATGCACCTAAAATTTGAGATTTATCCTCGTTGTACAAAAATAATTTTCCACCATAAGGAAGCTTAAAACGATCGTAATAAACACCTAATGCCAATGCACTGGGAGCTTTGATAACCAGCCGCCAAATTCTACCACCATCTGGTAAGTCTGTCCAGGTTCCAGCATTTTCCATCGATAAATCTGTAAAAATACTATAGCCTATAAATGGAACACGTCCATCTTTAGGATACTTTTCGTTTTCTTCTAACAACTGCCTGGTCGATAATGGAGTTAATGTTACCATATCCACATCGGTCGATAAAATACCATACTGAATACTTGGTGGAGTTCCACCATAACTAATTTGGGCATTAACCCATGATAACGATGCCACACATAAAATGGCACAAAGTAACATTTTTCTCATAAGCAAATAATTTAATTTAACAATCATTTGACGCTTTAATAACTATTTTAGTTGCATAAAGATAAAAACGAAACTTTACTATTACAAGGAAAAATTTTTTTGACTAAAAAAAAGTTTTTAACTTTAAAACCATATTTTTTAAATAGTACCATTTCTTCTATGCGAATAAGTCTGGCTTATTCATATAAATTTAACGATATGAAGTACTTGTTATATGTTTTAATTTTTGCTGTTGTTGCATTTCATGCTTGCAATAATTTAACTGATGAAGCTATTAAGTACAACGATCATATAATTACCAAACAGCAAAAAATTGTTTCACTTTTTAACAAACTCGACAGTAGTTTTTCTGATACCGTGCATAAAAGTTTCATAACGAACTATGAAAAACTACAACATGAAATTGAACTACAAATAAAACAAACCGATTCACTTAAACCTTTTAATGGTTCAACGGAATTTAAAGAAAAATACAAAACATTATTACAAGCTTATCTTGAAGTATTAACCACCGATTACAAAAAAATGATTGATTGGTACTCATTGCCAGATATCCTATTTACTCAGCAAATTGCCGATAGTTTTACCCAAACCTATCAAAATGCCAATCAAAAAATAGAGCAAGCCGTTAATGAATTTATTGAATTTCAGAATAAATTTGCTAAAGAATACCATTTTACATTAGTTAAGTATGAATATTGATGATGTAAAAAAGAGAGCTGAACAACTTAGGCAGGAAATACAAAAACACAATTATTTATATTATGTTGAAAACAATCCCGAAATAAGCGATTTTGAATACGATTTGTTATTAGCCGAACTGGAATCTATCGAAAAACAATACCCTGAGTTAAAAACCGACGATTCGCCTACACAAAAGGTAGGTAGCGATTTAACCAGGGGCTTTGTTAGCAAAAAACACCCCTACCCCATGCTGTCATTGAGCAATACTTACACTATAGAAGAAATTCAGGCTTTTATCAACCGTATATTAAAAATAGTAGATAGGCAGCCTACCTTTGTTTGCGAGCTGAAGTTTGATGGAGCTTCTATCAGTTTACACTATCGCAATGGACAACTATCAGAAGCTCTTACACGAGGTGATGGCGAACAAGGCGACGATGTGTTACAAAATGTCCTTACTATAGCCAATATACCACGACAAATTAATACTAATATTGATTTTATTGTTGTACGTGGTGAAATAATAATGACCCGCGAAACTTTCAATAAACTAAACCAGGAACGTATAGAACAAAACGAAAGTCCGTTTGCTAACCCTCGAAATGCAGCAGCAGGCACTCTTAAGTTACTCGATCCAGATATTGTAGCCAAACGTAATCTGGAATGCTATTTATATTACCTATTGGGAGATACTATCGAAATATCAACACATTTCGAACGATTAAAACAACTTAAACATTGGGGATTTAATGTGCCTGAATGGACTAAATTGTGCCATAATATTGACGAAATTAACCATTTTATCTCGTATTGGGACAAAGAACGAACCAACCTTCCCTTCGATATCGATGGTATTGTAATAAAAGTCAATGAGATAGATTTGCAGGAACAATTAGGTTTTACAGCCAAAAATCCTCGCTGGGCAATAGCATATAAATTCAAAGCAGAACAAGCAACTACAAAAATTATATCCGTATCCTATCAAGTTGGAAGAACAGGTATCATTACACCAGTAGCCAACTTAGAACCAGTACTGTTATCGGGTACAATCGTAAAACGAGCTAGCCTGCACAATGCCGATCAGATAAAACTTAAAGACATACGTATAGGCGACTATGTTATTATCGAAAAAGGTGGAGAAATTATTCCCAAGGTTGTTGGTGTCGATTTATCGAAGCGACCCGAACATTTAGCTCCATTCACATTCATTACTCACTGTCCCGAATGTCACACACCACTTATTCGTAATGAGGGCGAGGCAGCACATATTTGCCCTAACTACTATTGCCCACCACAAATTAAAGGACGCATTGAGCATTTTGTTTCGCGAAAGGCTATGAACATAGAAGGCTTGGGAACAGAAACCATCGACGAACTGGTTACAAAAAACTTAATAAATAATCCTGCCGACATATACAAACTAACAAAAGAACAACTTATTACACTTGAACACTTTGCCGATAAAGCTGCCGAAAACCTATTAAAAAGTATCGAACAATCGAAAAATACACCATTTCCTCGGGTTTTGTTTGCATTAGGCATTCGATATGTTGGTGAAACTGTTGCATACAAATTAGCAAATTCATTAAAAAATATTGAGAGAATTATAAACGCTACATTCGAAGAACTTATCCGTATTGACGAAATTGGCGAAAAAATAGCACATAGCATAATTAATTATTTTCAACAAAGTGTACACCGTATGCTTATAGACGAACTCAAAAAAGCCGGTTTACAATTTGAGATGAAAAACGATGCGTTACCTAAATCGGACAAACTTAAAGGCATGACTATCGTGGTTACTGGCACTTTTCCTCATCCATACAATCGAAAAAAAATGGAAGAACTCGTTGTACAGCACGGCGGTAAGCTTGTTAAATCGGTAAGTAAATCAACCAGCCTGATTGTTGCAGGAGAAAAACCCGGTCCCGATAAAATGCAACTAGGACAACAATTTGGAATCAAAATTATCCATCAGGACGATTTCCTTTCTATGATTGAATCAGAATAAGGCTCTCTAATTATTTTTTAACAGATTTACCAGCACTCTTAAATCCTGTTCTTTATCTCTATCAGAAATTAATAATTTACCATTATGCTCTACAATGATTAGTTTGTTTACACCATTTATTAAAGTGATGGTATCATCAGAAACATTGATGTAATTGTCGGTAGAATTTTGAATATGAATGTTCTTACCAAAAACAACATTGTTTTCTTTGTCTTTTTGAAGATTTTCGTATAGCGAACCCCAGGTGCCTAAATCGGACCAACCAAAATCGGCTTTTATCACAAAAACATTATCAGCCTTCTCCATAATAGCATAGTCGATCGAAATGTTTGGGCACTCGCTATAGATGTAAGATAACTTTTCTTTGTCCTTATTTGATTGAAATGTAAATTCACTAAATAAATGATACACTTCGGGCATATATTTTTCAAAAGCATTCTTAATGGAATTTATATTCCACATAAAAATTCCGCTATTCCACAAAAACTCACCACTTTTCAGAAACATTTTAGCCATCTCGGCATTAGGTTTTTCGGTAAAAGTTTTAACACGTAGAATTTGATTTTTCGATTTTTCGTCTGAATTTATCTGTATATAACCATAACCAGTCTCGGGTCGGGTAGGCTTAATACCTATGGTAAGTAATGCTTGTTTGTTGCTAATAAAATCAATACCAGTATTTATAATATTTTGAAATTTTTCTGTGTTAATGATTAAATGATCCGACGGACTTACAACAATATTAGCATTCGTATCTCTCTCGTAAATAACCGAATTAGCAAAAGCAATACAGGGAGCGGTATTTTTTCGGACAGGTTCGGCTAAAATGTTGTCTTCGGGTAAATTGGGCAACTGCTTGCGAACAATTTCTGTATATTCTTTATTGGTTACCACTAACATATTTTCAATAGGGCAAATGGGCAAAAAACGCTCTACGGTTTCTTGCAGAAAAGTTTTTCCCGTACCCAGTATATCGAGGAATTGCTTGGGGCATTCGGGTTGGCTAAGCGGCCAGAAACGGCTTCCTATCCCACCTGCCATTATAACAACGTAATTCGACGATTTCATCTTGTTAATTTTTGAACGCAAACGTAACGATTTTTTAAGAGTTTACCAAAACTAATGGAAAAACAGGTACGCTACAAGTATAGCAACAACAATGCCTGTCAAATCGGCTATGAGTGCACATCCCACAGCATGACGGGTACGTTTTACTCCCACAGAACCAAAGTAAACAGCCAAAATATAAAAGGTTGTATCGGTTGTTCCCTGAAATATACACGACAGTCGTCCTATAAACGAATCGGCACCGTATGTAGTCATAGCATCTATCATCATACCGCGGGCACCGCTTCCACTCAAAGGTTTCATAATAGCTGTAGGCATAGCCGCCACGAAATCGGTATTCAAGCCTATCCACGCAAATAAACTTGCCATTCCATCGACCAACAAAGGCATTGCCCCCGACTCACGAAAAACACCTATCGCTACCAATATTGCCACTAAATAAGGAATAATTTTTATGGCTATTTGAAAACCTTCTTTGGCACCATCGATAAACGTCTCGTAAACATTTATTTTACGTCGAATAGCAGCTACTAAAAATAAGCCTATGATAAGCAAAATAATCAGATTGGACACTGCTAGCGAAATAGTTTGCAATTGTTGAGCCGGCAAGATGCTAAAATACCATGTTACAGCTGCAACCAGCAAGGTAAAACCACCTAAAAAAAATAAAACCGTACGATTCAACAAATTGATTTTTTGTACTACTGCAACCGAAATTATACCGGCAAGTGTAGCAGCAAACGTCGCAATTAATATCGGAATAAAAACATCGGCAGGGTTTGCCGCACCTAACTGTGTTCGATATACCATTATACTGATTGGTATAATAGTAAGCCCCGATGCATTGAGCACCATAAACATAATTTGAGCATTCGATGCCTGTTCTTTATTGGGGTTTAGCTCTTGCAGTTCGTTCATTGCCTTTAATCCGAGTGGTGTAGCGGCATTATCCAAACCAAGCATATTAGCAGCAATATTCATTACAATAGAACCGTGTGCAGGATGACTTCCAGGTACTTCAGGAAACAAACGTGCAAACAACGGACTAACCGCTTTAGCCAAAACCCTTACTATACCACCAAGCTCAGCAACCTTCATTAAACCCAACCACAAAGTCATAACACCGGTTAAACCAAGTGAAAGTTCAAAACCAGTCTTTGCCATATCAAATGCAGCCGCCATCATCGAAGAAAAAACTTCGACACGACCCTCAAAAATTGCCTGAATTATGCCAAAAATAATTCCTCCCAGTATCAAAAAAATCCAAATGTAATTCAAAACCATGCCAATCTATTCAATTACTAGTGCTACACTATTGAAAATATTTTCTATATCGCTTTTATTTTCTTCAAAATTTTTCGGTCGTGCAAACAAATTCAGTATATAAAGATTCTTGTTGTTTTCCATAAAAAAGACTAACCATTCGAGTGAATCTTTATCGCTTGTGCTGGTATTGTTTTCTGATAAAAAATGTACTTTAATTCCACTAAAAATAGGAAATACATCAACCAATGAACTATCGTACATAGTTATATTACTTGATAATCTATAGATTAAAAGTGATTTAGCACAATATATCTCTTTTGAGAAGTTGGATTCCGACGAATCCTTAGTTAAAGGAATAGCATTAACAACGCCATATAACGATCTATTATTTGAATAAAATTGGTAAATTGCATCCGAACGATCTGTTAAATCCGAACATTCGGTAAAATCATTGGGCAATAAAAAGCGTATGCCTGCCTTACTAACTTTTACATAATTATTATATGCCGGCATTTGCAACAAACTATCGTACCATGTATCGTAAAACACAATCTTTATCACCGATTCATCTTTTGATAAATTTTCTTCGTTAACTTTTTCTTTTTCCTGTTGCAAACCAACTACAAGCCAGGCTATGATTAGTATCAAAATTAAAAGAAAGAAAAAACGTGACATAACATTTTATTTTCGTAAAAATACTCCATTTTTCGGTAATAAAAAAATTAACATATTTAAACTTGCTTTAAACATGGACTTTCGTTAATTTTACTGCAAAAAATAAACAAAGATGTTATCACATTTAAAACCTGAGCCAGTCTGGAAATATTTCGAAGAAATACTTTCCATTCCAAGACCTTCGAAAAAAGAAGAAAAAATTATTGAATACCTTATTCAATTCGCTAAAAATCATCATTTGGCATACCAAAAAGATAAAGCCGGTAATGTGCTTATTTCAAAGCCTGCCACAGCAGGAATGGAAAACCTAAAAACCGTTGTACTTCAGAGCCATGTCGATATGGTATGCGAAAAAAACAGCGATTCGAACCATAACTTCGATAAAGACCCTATTATACCCGTTATCGATGGCGAATGGCTCAAAGCCAAAGAAACCACTCTCGGTGCCGACAATGGCATTGGTGTTGCCATTCAATTAGCGATATTGGCTTCGAACGATATTACACATGGACCTCTTGAATGCTTGTTTACCGTTGATGAAGAAACAGGATTAACCGGTGCTTTTGCTTTACAAGAAAACTTCTTTACGGGAAACACACTAATAAATCTTGACTCAGAAGACGAAGGCGAAATTTATATTGGTTGTGCAGGCGGTAAAGATACTGTTGCCAATATTCGTTTCGAAAAGAAAAAACCTCCACGAAAACAAATCCCCCTTTCTATTTCGGTTACTGGTTTAAGAGGTGGTCATTCGGGCGACGATATTCACAAAGGATATGCCAATGCAATAAAATTGTTAACTCGAATTCTATTTCATATTGAACAAACTTACGGGTTAAAATTAGCTCACATCGATGGAGGAAACCTTCGCAATGCAATACCTCGCGAAGCATTTGCAACTATCTATGTAACGCACGAAGTTGTTGAACGAGTAAAATCCGATGTACAACATTTCTATCAAATTTTTAAAGAAGAATATAAACAAACCGAACCAAATATTAAAGTCGATATTCAAGAAACTAAACATACCGATTATATTATTGACAAGCGTACTCAAGCCAAAATAATATCCGTTTTGTATGCCTGTCCGCATGGAGTAATCGCATGGAGTCAAGATATGCCCGGACTTGTAGAAACCTCTACCAATCTGGCATCGGTCAAAATTAAGAAAAACAAGATAGAAATTACCACCAGTCAGCGAAGTTCGGTCGAATCTGCTAAAATCGATATTGCCAACATGGTTGCTTCTGTATTTTATCTGGTTAAAGCTGATGTTAAGCATAGCAATGGTTATCCGGGTTGGAAACCAAATCCAAAGAGTGAAATTCTAAAAATTGCTAAACGTGCATATCGCGATTTATTCGACAAAGAAGCAAAAGTAAAAGCCATTCATGCTGGTCTGGAGTGTGGACTCTTCCTCGAAAAATATCCATCGCTCGACATGATTTCCATTGGTCCTACCATGCGAGGTGTGCACAGCCCCGACGAACGCCTGCATATACCCTCGGTTGAACAATTCTGGAAATTCTTGCTCGAAATTTTGAAAAATATTCCCAAGCAATAAATCATGACCCTTCAAATACAATTTTTCTTTATACTAATTGGTCTTATTTCACCTATTTCCATATTTTGTCAAACCATAAACGACATATTTGAAGAAGGCATTGCTTTAAAACAAAGCAAAAAATACAACGAAGCTATAGCAAAGTTTTCCGAAGTTGTAAAAAAAGATAAGTATTATCACGAAGCATGGTATCATCGTGCCGTTTGTCATTTAGAACTTAAAAAAACCGATGCAGCCCTGCAAGATTTATCACAGTGCATTGCCGTAAAAAAAGATTTTATTGACGCCTATCTTTTAAGAGCTCATTTATACGCTGAGCAAAACAAGACACAAGATGCAATTAACGACTTAAATCAGGTCATACGAATTAAACCCAACTATATCGAAGCCTACGAAACAAGAGCATCTATTTATCTAAAAATACCCGATAAAAGTATAAATGCAATAAACGATTTACAAAAAGCAGCCGAACTTAAAACAAGTAATGCATGGACATACATCGAACTAGGTAAATATTGCATCAACAAAAACAAGTATCAGGAATCGATCCAATATTTTAGCAAAGCCATAGAACTAGACCCTCAAAATGGTGAGTGGAACTATTGGCGTGGGTATGCGTATAGCCAAATCAACGATGCCCTCACTGCTATTAAAGACTATTCGGCAGCCTTAGACAAAGGATATAAAAACCCTGACATTATTTACAAAAGAGCTAAACTGTATTTCGAAAGACAAATATATGACAATGCACTTACCGATTTAACCACACTCATCACTCAATATCAAAGCAAACAATACGACGTTTATGTTATGCGTGGGGTATGTTATTCTCAAATCAATCAAATATCAAATGCTCTAAAAGATTTTAACAAAGCAATTACCATTGCTCCCAATAAAGCCGAAGCATACTACTTTCGTGCTTGCGAATATCTTAAACAAGGCAAAACCAAGGAACCGATGGCCATTAAAGACTTTAACAAATCCATTGAACTTGAACCAAACAACTACGAAGCCTATATTAAACGAGCCATTTATTTTTACGATAAACAGAAATATGCCGAAAGCTTAGAAGACCTCAATAAATCTATTAAAATAAAACCTACTGCCGAAGCATTCTTCTACAAAGGTGCTGTTCTGTACGAAATGAAAAAATACAACGAAGCATGTCTGGAATTAAAAAAGTCGGCACAAATGGATTACGAGCCTGCAAAAAAAAGATTGAAAGAAGTTTGTCCAATGAATTAATTTTTTTCAAAAATTTTTGGATAAAATTATTTTTTTGTATTTTTGCAATGAATTTTTGCGGGAATAGCTCAGTTGGTAGAGCACAACCTTGCCAAGGTTGGGGTCGCGGGTTCGAGTCCCGTTTCCCGCTCAAACTCTTCGAAAGAAGAGTTTTTTCTTTCTCATGATGCCTCGGTGGTGGAATTGGTAGACACGCAGGACTTAAAATCCTGTGGCCTGTAAAAGGCCGTACCGGTTCGATTCCGGTTCGAGGCACGAAAAACTGCCCAATGAGGCAGTTTTTTTTATTTATTCCAATTTTACTTCAAAAATTTTTAATGCAATGTTATTAAAAAACTCTTTTAGGGTTTGCTGGTGCTGAATACAAGAGTGATTTTAATTCATTGATTCACTCTATCTAATAACTCCCAATGAATTACTTGAGTTTATACAGCTATACGTGTTTTTCGGCATGATACGACGAACGCACCAATGAACTACTTTCTACATGAATAAAACCTTTTTGTAAAGCTATCGATTTCAAGTCATCGAATTCATCATGTGTGTAAAACTTCTCAACCTTTATATTTTCTTTAGTTGGTTGCAAGTATTGCCCAATAGTCAAAATACGACATTCTACCTTTATTAAATCATCCATGGTTTGCTCTATCTCTGCTCTGGTTTCACCAAGTCCAACCATAATACCGCTTTTAGTCTTCATGCCATTCTTAGCTAAATATTGTAGCACAAACAAACTTCTATCGTACTTAGCAACACTTCGAATAAATGGCGTTAGTCGTTTTACCGTTTCCAAATTATGCGAAACCACATCTGGCTTGGATTGGACGATGATATTTAGTAAATCTTCCCTTCCCATAAAATCGGGAATAAGTACTTCTAAAGTAATTCCGGGATTGTGTTCTTTAATCGAACGTATGGTATTAGCCCAGTGTTGAGCACCGTAATCGGGCAAGTCATCACGATCGACACTTGTAATAACAGCGTGCTTTAGCTTCATAATTTTAACGGATTCTGCAACTCTTTGGGGCTCAGTGATATCGATGGGTAACGGCTTACCATGTGTTACGGAACAAAATTTACACGAACGAGTACATATATCGCCCAATATCATAAAAGTAGCAGTCCCAGCCTGCCAGCATTCGCGAATATTTGGACAATTTCCACTCTGGCAAATAGTATGTAACCGATATTTCTCGACAACCGACTTTGTTTGTAAATAGTCTTTTCCTGAAGGAATCTTAACCTTAGGTTTATTCGGATCAATCTGTCTCTTCATCTTGATAATTAATATTCAGTGCGTCTGTCTTATTTTTTATTTTGACTTTGCCAAACCGATAACCAACATACAACGAAACAATAAACCGTTCTTTTTTTTCATTTGCCATGATCTGTATGGGACGAGAGAAAATATCGAGCAATGCACCAAATTCAATCGCATTGACGGCCTCATACTTATCACTAAAAACGAACGAAAATCCGCCTTTTACGTAAGCACCTGGAACCATTTTCGTTTCGTCTATACCTTTAAAAAAAGACGAACGGCTATAAATATCGCTAATTTGATGAATAGAATAATCAAATTGTTTGTCGCTAATATATAAATATTGTACATTATTGTAAATCTTAGTGCTATCAACTACCTCGTAATATACAGGTTTTAAAAATACAACAGTAGCACCTAATGTGTAATGATAACGAATGGCTATTCCTCCCTTATCAAAGATACTATATATTTCGCGTTGCCTGCCTATGCCTCCTCTTAAAGCAAAAACTGTATTCAGTTTACCAAACACAAATTTTTTTTGCGACTGATAGTAAGGATTTTCTACTCTAATTTCTTTTGGGTGCTTAATATAGGAAAAATCGACATTAACAATTCGCCGACGAAAACCATCTAAACGCTTGCCGTATTGATACGACAACGAAAAACCATTAGAATTGAGCGAAACCAGATACGAATGTTCGTTAGTTGTAACTACACGAGCTTCGGGATTTAACTCTCCTTGTGCGAAAAAAAACAACGGAAGTAAACAAAAAAATATGGTATGTAAAATATTCCTTAACATATTTATGCAAAATTATTGAAAAATATTTACGAATGAAATGTTCATTGATAATTTATCTACTATTTAATACTTTTACTAAAAATTTGATATGAAAAAATTACTATCTCTACTTTTGTTTTCATTACCTTTATTCCTGTATACACAGCATTGTTACGATGCCAAAATGCTTAATCAAAGCCCTGCATTTAGCCGTCTTTTATATCAAAAAACAAAAATGTCGCATTACAAATACGATCAAAAGTTCATTCACATCAACATCGAAGCTAACGACTCTAACACTTTTATTATTTCCACCGTAGATTATATTTTGAAAGCAAAATCGGATACCCTCTACGAAATATATTTCGAATTCAAACCATATTTTACCATTGACAGTATTAAGGTTAATGAACTAGCCTGCAATTACATTTATCAGGGCGATAGTTTAGTACTTCTTCCTGCCCTACCAGTTATTCCATTTAGCGAATTTAGAGTTAGAATCAGTTATCATGGCATGGTTACTTCCGGAATACCTTATCGTGGCTTAATTAACACATATTCTAATGAATATCAACAGCATATTACATGGACATTATCCGAACCATTTCATCTAGTACATTGGCTACCTTGCAAGCAAGATTTGACCGATAGACTCGATTCGGCATGGATATTTATAACAGTTGATAGCACTTGCAAGGCTGGTTCCCAGGGTATTTTAACAGCCATTACTCCACTTCCCAATGGTAAAGTTCGTTACGAGTGGAAAGAACAATACCCCATAGTTTATTATTTACTCTCTATAGCCGTAGGTAAGTATCGGGAATATAGTTTTAAGACATGGTTTACGGGGTTGCCAGATAGCTTGCCGGTAATAAATTACATTTATCAAAATCCACAATGCCTTATAGACAATAAAACCGATATTGATCGTACTGCCGACTTTCTTCGAATATTTAGTCATCGATTTGGTATTTATCCTTTCTACAAAGAGAAATACGGGCATTGTATGGTTCCTTTGCCCGGCGGCATGGAACATCAAACGATGACTTCGTTGGGGTACTTTTTTCACTGGCTCGTTGCTCATGAACTTTCGCACCAATGGTTTGGCAATAATATTACATGTGCTACATGGCAAGATATTTGGATTAACGAAGGATTTGCATCGTATGCCGAATACATTGCCTTGCAAGAATATTTCGATCAGGCTACTGCCGATGCAACCATGCGAAACTTTCAGTTTCGTGCCCGCTTAGAACCCGAAGGATCGGTTTACGTCCCATTTGAAGAAGCGTACAACGAACATCGTATTTTTAATAGCAACTTAAGCTATAAAAAAGGTGCAGCTATTATTCACATGCTTCGATATCTATGTAACAACGATTCCATTTTCTTTCATGGTCTTCATATACTCAACACTATTTACAAAGATAGCATTCTAACAGGCCAAGATGTAAAACATATATATGAATCCATTACCGGATTAGATTTAAACTTTTTTTTCGATCAGTTTTACTACGGCAAAGGCTATCCGATATATACCCTCATGTGCTTTCAAGACAGCTTGCCCAACAACTCATTTAGCCCTATAACACTCAAACTCATGCAAAGAGGAAGTTCCATCGACAATAACTTGTTCAACATTCCACTACCTGTTAGACTCATTTTTTCTGATCATAGCGATACATTGGTCATACTTCACCCAACTCAAAATATTCAATCGTTTATGTTCGATGTCAACCATCGCAAATTATCTTCAGTAATTTTCGACCCCAACGACTGGATACTCGACAGTCTCGAAGGAATTCATATTTTCAATAAACCAGTCGATTATTCAAATATGGTTATACAAATTTATCCAAATCCAGCAAAGAATTACATCGTTATTAACAGCGAGTCGACTCATCATACTATTGAACTGGAGTGGCTTACCATGGATGGCAAAATTATAGAACAAAAAATCTACGATACTTTTCCTATTATTTATCATTTCGACACTAAATTCAATCAAAATATCTACTTACTAAAATTAAAAGTCAACGGGTACGTATATTATCGTAAAGTTTCTAAATATTAGCTTTTGTTACCCAGTGATATTTCAGGCTTTTGGTTTGAATTATTTTGCCATGTTCGATTAGCCATTGTATCACGTTTGCCACTTTTTCTTTTGGATATTGAAGCGAGGCAAGTATTTCATCCATAGTTAGCGATTGATGACTGATGAGTTTTTTTATTTCCTGGCTTATCATATCAAACTCATATGTACTAACATTAATTTCATTACGTTTTTTGCACACATCGCATTTGCCACAGCGATAAGGATTTTTATCGCCAAAATACATGAGCAGCAACTGACTACGACACTTATGATTGCTGTATGCATAATTAATAACTTGTTCAATGCGGTATTGCATACGTTTTTTACGAAAATCATACACATCTTTACTTAACTCTATATCTTTATAATCAAAACGATTCGTTAAAAATGTAATAACTGTACCGTGTTTTTGTTCGATGTAATCAATTAATTCGTATTTCTGTAATTTTTTTAACCATTCAACAACTTTTTCGACAGGAATATTGATCTTGCTAGAAATATCCTTTTCATCAATTCTTACATACGAAGTAAAAAGCCCCGAATACGTACGCAACAAAAATTTAATAAAAGGGTCGTCGTCTGGATGTTGCAACTGGTAATTATATAGTTCTTCGCGATCGACAGAAAAACTAATACGCGAGGGGTTGTCGATATCTTCCGAAACAGAAATATATTCATCGAGATCAAGTAATTTTAAAGCATAATAAGCAACCAACACATTGAAATGGTATGTTTTACTAAACTCCACCAAGTTGAACAAAAAATCTTTTCCTTTGCCCGAACCAATAGGTATTTGAGCATAATTGCCCAACGCATGATAAACCTTTTTGACAACATCGATGGGCGGAAAGAAAATATCGAGCTGTTGTATCAGCTGAAGTCTGTCGCTTGCATCAACAAGCAAAAGTGCTACAGCCTCTTTTTCATCACGTCCGGCTCGTCCTGCCTCCTGAAAGTATGCCTCGAGCGAATCGGGCAAGTCCATGTGAATCACAAAACGCACATCGGGCTTATCTATTCCCATTCCAAATGCATTCGTCGATACTATAATACGCGTTTTATCAGCTTTCCAGGCTTCTTGTTTTTTGTTACGCTCGTCAAGACTCAAACCAGCATGATAAAAATCGGCTAATATCCCATTTTTTTTTAAAAGCGTGGCTAATTCAACTGTTTTGCGTCTGTTTCGAACATAAACTACACCTGTACCTTTAAGCTCTTTGCAATATGTAAGAAAATCATTTATTTTAGTATCGGTTTGCTTTACAATGTACGTCAGGTTCTTTCTTTCGAACGACTTTTGAAATACATTTTTCTCCTTAAATTTAAGTTTCTCCTGAATATCATCAACAACTTCGGGTGTTGCCGTTGCTGTAAGGGCTAAAATGGGCACTCCGGGCAAAAACTCACGAATTTCGGCTATATTTAAATACGATGGTCTAAAATCGTAACCCCATTGAGAAATACAATGTGCTTCGTCTACGGCAATCAGGTTTACCCTTAGCAATTGTAATCGCTCTCTAAAAACAGATGTTTCTAAGCGTTCGGGCGATACATACAAAAATTTCATTTCTTTATCATACGTGGCATTATCGAGCGTAATCATTATTTCGCGAAACGACATTCCCGAAACAATTAAAGAAGCTTTTATCCCTCGCTTTCGCAAATTTTCGACCTGATCTTTCATCAGAGCAATGAGCGGCGAAATAACCAAACAAATACCAGGTTTTGCCAAAGCCGGAACCTGAAAAGTTATGGACTTGCCTCCACCTGTTGGCAACAAACCCAACGTATCTTTGCCTTGGTATACCGAACGTATAATTTCTTCCTGTAGCTCTCTAAATCGCGAGTAACCCCAATATTTCTGCAATATTTCCTTAAAAATCATAGCCACAGTTTACAAACAAAAATACAAATTTTTCTCAATTAACAAATAATATTACATTTGCAAATATTTTAATACAATATGAAAAATTGGTTAATCCTTATAGGGATATTTTCTCACATGTTGTATGCACAATCAAACATCGACTCACTATGGACCGAATACCATAAAGTAGTATCTGATACTCAAAAAGTTAATATATTAACTAATGAAATATTGCCATTATACACACGTCAACATTCCGATTCAGGCTTAAAGTATTATAAATACGCAATAAATAATATACTTAATTTTTTTAAAAAAGAAAATAATAAAAACTTGAAACTCTTTTATGCTCACAATCTGCTGAAAGTTGTAAAAAAAACCGGTGATTTATACTACGATATAGGAAACAACAAAATTAGCTTAAACTATTATCATACTCTTTACAAATTATGCAAAATAATTCAAAAATATTATCCCTACGATTTTGAAACATATGCTTATGTTGGTGAGTATTATTTAAATCGGGGAAGTTATTACAACAATATTTCAAAAGACAGTACTTTATATTTTTATAACTTAGCACTTCTATATTTTAAAATGCTCTATCGTTTCGATAGTTTATCAAACAAAACCGTCGATGGGTTATGATACACAACTCAATGGCAACATTTTATTTAAATATAGGTGAATACAACCATGCCGGCATTCATTATTTCGAAGCATTAAAAATAAAAGAAAAACAAGTATTTTATTCACAAAAAAAAGATAATCAAACCATAAAAACGTTGTCGTCGTTGTATAATAACATTGCCAATATAAAATTAGTCCTCAAAAAATACGATGATGCACTCAGTATCATAAAATCAAAATTAAACATAACGACATTCTCTATCTTTCGACCGATGGCTACAAAGACCAATTTGGAGGTAAAGAACAAAAAAAATTTTTGCAAAAACGATTCAACACTCTTGTTTCCGAAATACGACACCTTTCTATGAAAGAACAAGCCAGCACGCTTGAAAACATATTAGACCAATGGATGAATGGTCAAGATTACACCAACAAACAAGTAGATGATATTACCGTTTTGGGAATTCGTGTGCTATGATTTATTTTTACACCTAAATAAGCATCTTATGATTTTCTTTTCCAAATCGAAAATAAACCTCGGGCTCAATATCATTAGTAAAAGACCAGACGGGTATCATAACATCGAAAGTATTTTTTATCCCATCGAATTATGCGATATTATCGAAATTTTGCCATCCCGATCGTTTCAACTAAGCATCGAAGGTAATACCATTGATTGCCCAATAGAAGAAAATTTGTGTTACAAAGCTTTCGAACTAATAAAAAAACAATATGCTATCGGTTATGTACATATCATGTTATACAAAAAGATTCCATCGGGAGCAGGATTGGGAGGTGGCTCATCCAATGCTTCAAGCGTTTTAGTTGGATTGAACCAAATGTTCGAACTTAATCTTAATACAGAACAATTAGTAAAGATTGCTTCGCAATTAGGCAGCGATTGTCCATTCTTTATTTACAATAAACCAATGTTTGCAAAGGAAAAAGGCACGATACTATCACCCATTCCATTAAAACTCGGAAAATATCATATTGTTGTAATACAAAACCATATTCACATTTCTACACGTTGGGCATATAATCAAATCAAAGTTAAACAACCCATGCTATCCATTAAAGATATTGTACTGCATTACCCCATTAACGAATGGAAATATTACTTAAAAAACGATTTTGAAGAGCCTATTTATACATATCATCCAGAATTATTTAAGCTCAAACAAATGCTTTACGATATGGGCGCCCTCTATGCATCTTTGACCGGAAGCGGTTCGGCTATATACGGTATTTTTAGTGAGCCTGTTAAAAAAGGTATTTCAAATATCGATTTTTTTTGGCAAGCACCCCTTATCAACTACGAGGATGATATTCTTTAATCACTTGCTTTAAATAAGTTCTATCAAGGTGAGTATATATCTCTGTCGTTAAAATGGATTCATGTCCAAGCATTTGCTGCACAGCACGTAAATCAGCACCACCCTCTACCAGATGCGTAGCAAACGAATGCCGGAAAGTATGAGGACCTATAGGTTTCTGAAGACCTATTTTTGAAGCTAATTGCCTGATAATGGTAAAAACCATAACACGCGTAAGCTTTTTTCCATGACGATTTAAAAACACATAAGACTCATAACCCTTTTGAATTTTTTGTGTGTTGCGTGTTTGAATAAAATAGTTTTCCATTTCTCGTATGGCTCTTTTAGATATTGGCACCAATCGTTCTTTATTGCCTTTGCCAATAACTCGTATAAATTCCTCGTCAAAATGCAACTGCGACAGCTTCAATTCTACCAATTCCGACACACGCAATCCACAACTATACAGGGTTTCGAGCATAGCTTTATTGCGATGCCCATCGGGTTTACTCAAATCAATAGCACCAATTAAGGCATCTATTTCTTCAACCGATAACACTACCGGTAGTTTTTTATCTAACTTAGGAGTCGAAATCAATACGGTGGGGTTTTCTTTTATTAAATCATTCAACTCTAAGAAAAAATAAAAAGCCTTTATTCCCGAAATCATTCTTGCCTGCGAACGAGCATGAATCTCCAAGGCATTCAAGTAAGCCAAAAACTGATCTATATGTTCCATCTTAACATCCAGTGGCGACAAAGCTGAAAAATGTTCATCAATAAAATTTTTTAGATGCTGAACATCATTTAAATAAGCATGAATACTATTTTCGGACAAACTTTTTTCTAATTTCAGATAATGTTTAAAATTTTGGATTGCTTGTTCCCAATTCATCTCATATTTTTACGTAAATTTACAAAAATTTATTTTATGAAAATAGCCATCATTCAAGGTCCAAATTTAAACCTGCTTGGAAAAAGAGAACCACATATATATGGAAATCATACATTAAACGAAATTCATCAACTTATTGCACAACACTTCTCGAATATATCGTTTACTTTTTTTCAATCGAATATCGAAGGCGAAATTATCAACGAACTTCATCGCTGTGCCGAAGAGTGCGATGCTATTATTATTAATCCTGCCTCTTACACACACACCTCGGTAGCCATAGCCGATGCCATTGCTGCTATTAACAAGCCGGTTATAGAAGTACACTTATCAAACATACATTCCCGTGAACCATTTCGTCATACTTCACTAACCGGAAGCAAATGCAAAGGTATAATCACCGGATTTGGAGTATGGAGCTACTTTTTAGCTATAGATGCCATACGCTACATGCTAAAAGGAGAAACGATCGATCATCAGCGTTAACGAAATACCCATTCCTGCTCCACTAAAAATGTTCACCCAATCGCGTCGATTTATACAAAAAACATGTAACATTAGTATATTTAAAAACAGAATGCCCACTACAACCAAAATTTGCCCTACCTCAATACCTACATTAAAAGCAAATAAGGAAGTTACAATATCTTTTTCGTTTATCAACAAGCTATGCAAATAATTCGAAAAACCCAACCCGTGAATTAAGCCAAATATCAATGCTGTAAAATATTTAAACAAATGCGTAGGAGGTTCAACTTTTTGTGTAAACAAAACAACGTTCCAAAATCCGGTAATAAAAATGGTTAATGGTATTAAAAACTCAATAAGACTACTCGATATTTGTATAATTTCAAATGTAGCCAAAATTAGCGAAGTGGTATGCCCAATAGTAAACGCCGTTATCAATACTAATATCTGCTTCCACTGATGCAACAAATATACAGCCGTTAAACAGATTAAAAATAGTATATGATCGTACGAATTTATATCGAGTATATGATGAATACCTAATTTAAAGTATAATTCAAACATTTTTCTGCAAATATAAACATGTAAATTTTGAAATAAAAATTTTACTACGTTTGCAAAAAAAATGATGAAAGTCGATTTTTTAGTTATTGGCTCTGGTATTGCTGGTTTAACTTTTGCTCTCAAAGCAGCCAATTATGGAAGTGTATGTATTGTAACTAAAAAGCAACTGGAAGACACCAACACACAATATGCACAGGGAGGCATTGCTTCGGTAATGTATAATCCCGATTCGTTCGAAAAGCATATTCAGGATACACTAACGGCAGGTGCAGGACTTTGCAACGAGGAAGTTGTGCGAACTATCGTTAACGAAGCTCCCATGCGTATCAACGATTTGATTCAATGGGGTATCGAATTCGACAAAAATGCCGACGGACGTTTCGATCTGGTAAGAGAAGGAGGTCACAGCCAACCTCGCATTCTACACTACAAAGACAAAACCGGCAACGAAATACAAAAAGTCCTATCGAAACGGGCACGCGAACACAAAAACATTACCATTTTAGAATATCATTTTGCTCTTGACCTAATCACACAACATCATATAGGAATTGAAGTTAAACGCGGTATGCCAGACATAGAATGTTATGGTGCATATATTCATGACTTAAAATCAAACAGAATTTTCAAAATACTTGCAAAAATAACATTTGTTGCTAGCGGAGGAATTGGAAATATCTACGCTATTACCACAAACCCACTTGTAGCAACTGGCGATGGAATTGCTATGGTTTATCGGGCTAAAGGTTATTGCGAAAATATGGAATTTATACAATTTCATCCTACTGCTTTTTACCATACTTCCGAACGTCCCTCGTTTCTTATTACCGAAGCCCTTCGAGGATTCGGTGCAAAACTCAAAACCATACAGGGATATTACTTTATGAAAGATTTCGACAAGCGCCAAGAACTTGCACCACGCGATATCGTTGCACGTTCGATCGATTATATGCTCAAAAAAACCGGCGACGAATACGTATTACTCGATGCCACTCATCTCAACAAAAACGAACTCATCGAACGCTTCCCCACCATATACGCCAAGTGCCTTGGCAAAGGTATCGACATCACCAAAGACCCCATCCCAGTAGTACCTGCCGCACACTATCTGTGTGGTGGAATTAAGGTCGACATAAACGGCAAAACAACCATCAATTACCTTTATGCGGGGGGCGAATGTGCATCAACCGGAATGCATGGTGCCAACCGATTAGCTTCCAATTCACTCATCGAAGCCATTGTCATTGCTCATAGAGCTGTACAACATGCATCCTCTCTGATAAAAAAAATAAAACACAAAGAAAATATACCCGACTGGAACGACGAAGGAACTACACATCCTAAAGAAATGATACTGATTACTCAAAACTTTAAAGAATTACAACAAATGATGATGAATTACGTTGGTATTGTAAGAACAAACGACAGACTTACGCGTGCTTTCGACCGATTGAAAATACTTTACAACGAAACCGAAGCATTGTACAAAAAAACCAAAATATCGCCTCAACTCTGCGAGCTTAGAAACGCTATAAATGTTGCTTATTTAATAATACGAGCCGCATCCGAAAGAAAGCAAAACATCGGACTTCACTATAATTTAGACAACGAAAATCATCATGCAACATTTTAATCTTTTTTTTCGTCTTAAAAAAAATATACATTTGTAGTAAGAAAAATCAATAAATGTTTAGAAATATGAAAAGTTTTGTACTATTGTTCGTATTAATGTTTATCCTGTTTTCAGGATGGGCTAAAAAAGTTCAACTAGAAGATGCAAAAATAGCTGCTAAAAGCATCTACTACATCAAAGCAAACAATCTGTTTACTAAATCTTACAACGATATTCAACTTAGTCACGCTTATACCGAATTGTTCAATGGAGAACCCATATATTATGTATTCAACGTCAATCAAAACGAAGGCTTTGTTATTATTTCGGCCGACGACATAGCACATCCAATCATAGGATATAGTTTTACAGGTACTTTCCCTGTATTTAATCAACCTCCGCATTTTTCCGAATGGATGAATAGTTATCGAGAACAAATCATTTATGGTAAAACCAATAACATAAAGGCTACTACAGAAATTCAAAACGAATGGGCAGAGTTAATGACCACTACTCCTGCTTTAAAAAAGGAAAAAGCTACGCAGCCTTTGCTCATACATACATGGAATCAAGATTGGCCATGGAATGCATATTGCCCTGCCAACGCTAATGGTCCTGGTGGCCACGTTTACGCCGGATGTGTTGCCGTTTCTATGGCTCAGCTTATGAAATATTACAACTATCCCAATCAAGGAACAGGTAGTCACACCAATTACTCTTTCTGGAACGGTGGATATGGTAACCTTACCGTTAATTATGCACAACAAACCTATAAATGGGCTAATATGCCTAACTTAGTAAACAACACTAATTACGACGAAGTAGCTAAATTGTTATATCATTGCAGTGTTGCTGTTGATATGAATTACGGTCCCGACGGTTCGGGTAGTACTACATCTAAAATCGCCTCGGCATTAAAAACTTATTATTATTATGCCTCTGCTGCTCAATACGTTCAAAAATCAAGTTATTCATCAAGTGCATGGGAAAATCTTCTCAAACAACAAATTGACAACAAAAGACCTATGGCTTATCAGGGATCGGACGGTACAAGTGGTCATGCATGGAACTGCGACGGATACAATGGTAACCAATTTCACATGAACTGGGGTTGGAGTGGTAGTGCTAATGGATATTATACACTCGACAATCTTGTTGCAGGAGGGTACGATTTTACTTATAGTCAAGGTGCTGTAATAAATGTTTATCCGGCAAACAACTATCCTCAATGGTGTTCAGGTACGACCATTATCGATGGCAGAGGTGGTGCATTTAATGATGGAAGTGGAAACGAAAATTATTTAGACAACATCGATTGTAAATATCTTATCCAACCAGCTTGTGCCAACTCTATTACATTAACATTCGACCGATTCGATCTGGCCACTGGCGATATCGTTTATGTTTACGATGGAACAACTGAAAACGATCCCATTCTTGCCACATTCTCTTCAGCCAATCCCCCGTCTGGTTTTATTACCAGTACCGGTGATGCATTACTGATACGATTTGTTACCAATAGCATGGATAATGCTACCGGCTGGTATGCAAGCTATACAACAAATACATGCTCAGGAACCAAAAATCTTACTACACCTTCTGGAACTATTGAAGATGGTAGTAAATCATGTAATTACGACAATTCCAAAATATGTACATGGAATATAGAACCTCCCAGTGCAACTTCATTTACCATTGATTTTGTAGAATTCGATTTCCCACCTTCCGACCAAAATGATAATGTAAAAATCTACAAAAACAGTACCGCTTCATCTAATTTAATCGGAACTTATACCTCCGCCAACGTACCACCATCCACTATTAATATTCCTGGTGCAAGCAAATTAATCGTTAAGTTTACATCCAATGCAAGTATTAATGCAGGTGGATTTAAATTAAATTACACATCTACACAATCCAATATATCTTCAAATCAAATGGTGAATCATGTTGGCATTTTCCCTAATCCTTTTACCAATGATGCTACAATTACTTATAACCTCGGCGAACCAACTAACCATGTAAAAATTATTGTCAATAATGTTTTAGGTCAGAATCTTGGAATTTATGAAGCAACTCAGGCTTCTGGCGAATACTCCATTTCGCTTAAATCATTCTCCAAGCTCTTTAATAAAGGAATTTATTTTGTTAAAGTAAACATCAATAACGAAGAGTCTGTTTACAAGGTCATACATCAGTAATAATTCAAAATGACCGACCTTAACGGTTGGTCATTTTTTTTAAACAATTAAGTTTTATGAAGAAATTCTGTGTTTCTATTTTTATTTTTATCAGCCTTATTGTTAAAGGACAATTTTTTTGCCTTACACCAGAAATAAACAAACGAGCCGAATTATTAAACCCCGAAGCTTTATCGGCTAAAGCATTTTTAAACAATTACACCAAAAAATTCGAAAAAGAGTATCAAAAAGATAAAACAATTATTATTATTCCTGTTGTTTTTCACGTAGTACATAATTACGGACCCGAAAACATTTCGAAAGAACAAATTCTTGATGCCATCAGAATTATTAATGAAGACTTTCGAAAGTTGAATGCCGACACGTCTAACATAATCCCAGAATTTAAATCGATAGCCGCCGATTGCCAGATTGAATTTCGTTTGGCCAAAATTGACCCAAATGGAAATTGTACCGATGGTATCAACCGCGTTGTATCGCCTCTAACATATAATGCCAACGAAATGACAAAACTAGCTGCACCTTCGTGGGACAGAACAAAATACCTCAACATTTGGACTGTTGCCTCTATCGAAAGTGGTGCTGCTGGTTACGCTTATTACCCATCTAGCGTAAATGGAAGCTGGGGAGATGCCTTTGACGGAGTACTCATACTATCGAACTACGTGGGAAGTATAGGAACCGGAACTTATAACCGTGCCAGAGCACTCACACATGAAATTGGACACTACCTCAACCTCAAGCACCCGTGGGGCGATTCCAACAACCCTGGTTTACCCGAAAACTGTTACGACGACGACGATGTTACCGATACACCCAACACCATTGGGCATACTGATTGCAACCTCTATGCAGAAAGTTGTGGATCGCTCGATAATGTACAAAACTATATGGAATACACATATTGCTACTGTATGTTTACCGAAGGACAAAAAATTAGAATGCTTGCAGCCTTAAATAGCCCTATCAGTGGACGAAACAATCTATGGACAACTACCAATTTAATGGCAACCGGAGTACATCCCGGCGTTACACCGCAAATATGTTCGCCTATCGCAGATTTCTATTTCAGTAAAAAATTCGGATGCGAAGGAACAACTGTACAATTTACAAATCAAACATGGAATACTGATACCATTAGTTCTATTCAATGGTTATTCCCCGGCGGAAACCCTGCTACTTCTAATGAACCCAATCCATTAGTAACATACACACAAGGTGGTATTTATTCGGCAACTCTGATTGTCGAAAATCCTGCTGGTAGCGATGCCATTACGAAAAATAACATTATACAAATTATGAATTCCAGCGTAGCATATAATTTGCCATGGTTCGAAAGTTTTGAAAACACCAATTTTCCGCAATCAGCCGATACAAACTTTATTTGGTACACCAGTGGAACAGGAGCATATAACTGGTATCGCACAACACAAGCCAGTGCTACCGGAAATGCCAGTTTAGTGGCACCAACACATCAGAATGCTAACAATAGTCAAATAGAAATATACTCGCCCAATATATTCATTAGTGGACAAAATCCCGCTAATATTATCAAATTTAAAGTTGCTTACGCACAAAAAAATGAAAACAGCAACGACAATTTAAAAGTTTTTGTTTCCTTTAATTGTGGCGAAACATGGTATCCTCGTTACAGCAAAAGTGGTGTCAACTTACAAACAACCAATGGCACTTATTACTATAACTTCGTACCTACATCAACACAATGGAGAGAAGACTTTTTTAGTATTGGTACTTTCCTTTCAAAACCATTTATTCGACTGAAAATTGTTGCAACAAGCTCCGACGGAAATCCAATTTACATAGACGACATTCAGTTAGATAAATCAACAACATATTTACAAGAAACCTTCGAAAATACATACATGCCTATGGTATATCCCAATCCTATCATCGAAGAAAGCAGATTGTGGTTAAATATGCCATCAAAAGAAAATGTAAATATTTGTATTAACGATGTAGCTGGAAGAGAAGTATATAATAGTACACTATTATTACTTGAAGGCGAAAATTCAATAAACTTATCTTTGTCTGACAAACTAAATGCTGGAATTTATTTCATGACAATAAACATTAAACAACAAAAACAAGTAATTAAACTTATTGTGCCATAAAATATTCAGCTATGAAAACACTTGTATTTTTTGCACTATTTATCATTTTGTTTGTTTCACTTAAAAGCCAGACAGGTAAAGACTGTAATCATCCGTATGTAATTTCCTCACTACCATTTGTATTAAATAATCAATCAACCCAAAATATGGGCAACGAATACAACGAAACCATGGCATGCAACAGTCTTTATATGACCGGCAATGATTTTGTATTCACCTATACACCTCCTCAAAATATGAACATTACCGTAGAATTGACCAATACCAATGTGTTAGTAGGTTTATTTATTATGGACGGTTGCCCCGACAATCCTACAACACAGTGCATTGCAAAAATGGAAGCATCTAACGGTAACCCAAAATTGTCTAATATTCCGGTTTCAGCAAATGTTACATACTACATTATTATCGATACTTACAATGTTGCCAATCTTTTTCCTAATACTACTTTTAACATAAGTGTAAACGAAGCACATACCATCGATATTGCACCCGTTCGTTTTTTTAGACCACTATCGGGATGCCATCTAAATCAACATACTCCCATCTGTATCATGACAAAAAACCTTGGAACACAAGCCATCGATACTACTATTTTAGGCTTCTATTTAGACAATCAAACTCCGGTTTTCGACACTTTCCCCTACCATTTTGAGCCCGGTGATCTGGCTTACTTCTGGTTCGATAATTTTACACTCGACTTGTCGCCTATTGATAAACATTTAATGACAGTCTTCTCGGCAACTCCCGGCGATGCTAACCCATTCAACGACACACTTCGTAAATGGATTGTACACCCCGAAAACATAAGCGTTTTTCCATACTTCGAAGATTTTGAGCAAAGCGATGGAGGCTGGACTACTAACTGGATTTCGGATTTACAACCCGGCACATCATGGGAATGGGGCACACCACAAGGACAAGCCATCAACCACGCTGCCAGCGGTTCTAAATGCTGGGCAACAAACTTATCCGGAAATTATCTGGCACCCGAAGATTCTTATATCTTGGGACCGTGTTTCGACTTTTCGCAACTAACCTTACCAGTTATTGAATTCGATATTTTCTTTAAAACTGCTATAATTGATTTAATTCAACTCGAATATAGTCTTGATTCAGCATTTACATGGCACCAAATTGGCAACCCGGGCGAAGGTATCAACTGGTACAACACACCAGCAGGTTACTCTCAAGCGGGATGGAATGGCAATAGTAACGGATGGATACATGCCCTCCATACACTCGATGGTTTGGGCGGTAAATCCTATGTTTTGCTTCGATTCACACTGCGAGGTGGAGTTAATGGTACAGACGAAGGCGTGGCTATCGACAATATTAAAATAAGCGAATCGCCAAATATTGATATTGCTGTTAAAGAAATCATCTATCCATACGACTCATGTGGATATAAGCAAAACGAACCTATTAAATTTATTATACAAAACAATGGACTTCAAACAGTGCAAGATATTCCTATCAAAATTTCGATAGACAATGGTCTAACTTATGTTACCGAAATTATTCCACAATCGCTTTCATTTCAAAATTACCACCTGCATGTTACTCAACCCACTTTTGATTTATCTAATTATGGAGTACACCATATCATTATTGTAGCCAGTATGCCCAACGATGAAAATCCGCTAAACGACACATTACGACAAACATTTATGAACTTTCCTATTATAACACAATACCCTTACCTCGAAGACTTCGAACTTAACAATGGTTATTGGTTTTCTAAAGGCATGAACAATTCGTGGGAATGGGGCATACCCAACGACCCAATGATGCAAAATGCTGCATCGGGAACACACTGCTGGGGAACCAATTTATCAGGCTTTCACAACATGGCCGAAGAGAGTTTTGCCATCAGTCCTTGCTTCTACCTCGACGGTTTAAGCAAACCTATTTTTAAATCGATGATCTGGTACGAGCAAACATATCCTACATATACACAGGTGCATATTAAAAACGAACCACCTAATTTGTGGGAAACACTTGGTTCATCAAACTCGCCCAACTGGTACAACGCCGGTTATTCCTGGACAAACTCATCTAACGGCTGGATACAAGCTAAACATACACTTCAATCGTACAACGATAATAAACAACACCAATTACGATTCTACTTTAAAGGTACTGTACAAAATGCTGGTTTTGCTTTCGATAAAGTAGAAATTTGCGATGCACCCCAAGCAAGTTTTACCACTTATTCTCCAACTAAATCGGGATATTACGTATATTTTCAAAACACCAGCCAACGTTTCGACTCGTGCCTGTGGGACTTTGGCGACGGACAATTTAGTAACGAACTTCACCCTATTCATCAATATCCCAGCTCCGATAGTGTTTTAGTAAAACTCAAGGTCTGGAGCCAATGCGATATCGATTCGTTTCAAAAATATGTGTATCCTATTTTTATATCTGTTCCAGAAAATCAACTCAACCATTGTATCAAAACATATATCAATCAACAATATCTAATTGTTGAAAAATCCTGTAATCAACTCAATGATAGTTTTAATTTAAGAATTTATACCCCAGAAGGAAAAGTATTATATTCCGATACGTTTTTGTTTAACGAACCTTTGAAAGAAATACCTTTACCCATTAACAAAAGAGGTATATACCTTATTCACTTATTTTCAGATACAGATAACACGACCATTAAGGCTATATTTTAGCCATGAATCTTAAACTTGTTTTATCTGTATTCTGGACTATATTCATTTTTTTGGGCTCTATAACATCGGGCAATACTATCGATAAAATTAAATGGATACACATTCCACATTTCGATAAAATGGTTCATTTTGTATGGTATTTCGTATTATATCTTTTATGGTATTCGTTACTTATTGTAAAATATTCAAAATGGATTAAATTAATTAGTCGAATCTATATTGCCTTAATCATTACCATTTATGGTTTCTTAATCGAATTATTACAAATGTTTTTTGCATTTCAACGATCATTCGAACTAAACGATATACTTATTAATTTTTCAGGCATACTTACGGCACTTATATTCTTTTTCCCTATTTATCAAAGTAAAATATTTGGTCGTTTTCTGTAATATTTTTCCTATCTTTGCCTTACAGAGAACAAAAAAAGTATTATGTCGAAAATTAAATACAAATTCAATCCCGAAACACTCACCTATCAGCGTATCGAAAAAACGCTAAAAAGTAAACTACTTCGATTTTTTTATTCACTGCTCAGTGCTGTTTTTTTTGCCATCGTAGGCATCGTTATTTACACTATGTTTTTCGATTCCCCTAAAGAAAAAATTCTTAAACGTGAAAATAGAATCCTACTTTTTCAGTATCAGGAATTAAATAAAAAAATGTCCGAAATAGAAAATATTTTAGCCGAACTTCAATATCGCGACGATAACATCTACCGCACTATTTTCGAAGTTGAGCCCATTCCCGATAATGTTCGCAAAGGTGGCATCGGTGGAGCAAAACGATATGAAGAACTTGAAAACTTGCAGCATGCTGAACTTATTATAAACACAGCCAAAAAAATCGATAACCTTTCTAAACAAGTTTACATACAATCCAGGTCGTTCGACGAAATCGTATATTTAGCCAAAAACAAAGAAAAATGGTTGCGTTCTATTCCTGCTATTCTGCCTATCCTTATAAAAGACAAATTTAAAATAACATCGCACTTCGGTATTCGTTATGATCCAGTATATCGTAATGTTACAAAAATGCACGAAGGAATTGACTTTACCTGTGCTATAGGGACAAATGTAAGAGCAACGGGCGATGGTATTGTTGCAGAAGTAAATTACAGCAACAGAGGATACGGCAATGAAATCATAATAGACCATGGTTTCGGCTACAAAACTCGCTATGCACATTTAAGCAAAATTGTCGTTCGTAAAGGACAAAAAATTACAAGAGGAGAAATCATAGGAAAAGTTGGTTCAACCGGCAAATCGGTCGGTCCTCACCTGCATTACGAAGTTATTAAAAACAACAAACCTATCAATCCTATTAATTTCTTCTATCTCGACCTATCACCTGAAGAATACGACAAAATGATTGAAGCTTCTGCTCAAAAAGGCGGTATAGCATTAGATTAATCATTATGCCTTATAGAAAACCAATCATAGAAAAAGTACATTACTCCATAGGCGAAGTAGCTAAAATGTTCAATGTCAAATCGTCTCTGCTTCGTTACTGGGAAAAAGAATTTAGCACATATATTAAACCCTTTAAAAACAAAAAAGGTAATCGATACTATACCCAAAAAGACATCGACATCATAGCATACATTTATCACCTTGTAAAAGAAAAAGGATTAACAATAGAAGGTGCACGTCAATATTTAAATAAAAAAGCTTCAGACGAAATTGATAAAATATCGCTTGTCATTTCAAAACTCAAACAATTAAAATCTGAACTTTTGGAGATCAAATCAAAAATATACGAATTAAAAAATGAACAAGAAAAATAAAAAAATAGGTATTGTTTATTCAACTAATCCCGATTTCGTCTATCAATACGAAAACGAAAATACAGAACCTGAAACCTTAGAACCATCGAAACAAAAACTGTATATCTCGCTCGATAAAAAAAACCGATCGGGCAAACAAGTTACACTTATCGAAAATTTCATTGGAAAACAAGAAGATTTAGATAGCCTGCACAAATATTTAAAAAATAAATGCTCCGTAGGTGGTAGTATCAAAGACAATACTATTATTTTGCAAGGAGATCAACGCCAAAAAGTCGAAAAATACTTAATTGAATTAGGTTATAAAATTGTTAGAAAAAATTGATAATCGCAACTTTTAAAAGTATATCACGTATAAAAAAATAAATTTTTGTACTATGAAAAAAATTACCTTACTAACAAGTGCTTTATTATTAATATTTTACTATACAAAGGCACAAGTGGGAACTGAATTTTGGTTTGCTCCACCGAATGTTACAGAATATCATAATCCTCCAAATTTTCCCATATATTTACTAATTACTACTCTTGATGATCCTGCAACAGTAACTATTTCCAAACCAGCAGATGGAACTTTTACCCCAATGGTTTATAATCTACCCCCCAATACTTCTCAACGCGTCGACTTAACATCATATCGAACGGGATTAGAAACTCGTCCAACCAATAGTGTTCTAAATACAGGTTTAAGAATACAATCTACCGCCAAAATTACTGCTTACTATGAAGTATCCAATACTAATAATAATGAATTGTATGCACTTAAAGGAGAAAATGCCTTAGGAACAGAATTTATCATCCCTATGCACAAAGACCCTAACTTTTATAATCACCATTTTGGCACAACCCCCCTCGATCTAGCTATTGCTAGTTTCGATATTATTGCCACTCAAAACAACACAACAGTTTCTATTTATAGTCCCGTTCCTCTTGATGGAATACCTGCCAACACATTAGTTACTTATACGCTTAATCAAGGACAAACCCTATCTTGTGGAAATAGTACCACCGGAAATGATCCAGATGGTGCTGGACCTATGACTAATTATTATCAACATCCCAACAATCACCCTGCCGGTGCTATTGTTATTTCCGACAAACCCATTGCCATTACTTATAAAGATGATTCAGATCACGATGTCCCTGCCGGTGGATGTTATGATTTAATCGGAGATCAAATTATTCCTATTGATATTGCTGGTACAGAATATATTGCTGTTAAAGGAGGTTTAAACAATAATGGCAGAGAAAGTGTTATTTTAACAGGATTATACAATAACACCAAGGTCTATGTTGCAGGTGATAACACACCTATTAAAACACTGGTAGCAGGCGAAACTTTTCAGATTATTATTGACTCTCTCAATACGAGTTCTAATAATGCACTTTATATTCGTTGCGATAAACCTGTTATTGCTACCCATATAACAGGTTTTGGTTGTGAATTAGGCTCAGCTATATTGCCTTCCTTAAACTGTGCCGGAAGTCGAAAAGTATCTTTTGTCCGTTCATCAACAGAAACATTTATTTTAACTTTTCTGGTCAAAACTTCAGCTGTTGGAAATTTTACTGTTACTCCAAATACCTTTAATATTACTCCCGCCGACTTTAAAATCGTTCCCGGAACAGGTGGTCAGTGGTCTGCTGCAAAAATAACACTTAACACTACCCAAGTACCAATCAACACAGCATATTCCATTTCCAACTCTGCTTCGCTTTTTGCTATGGGACTTATAAATGGAGGGGCAACAACAGGATGTCGTTATGGATACTTTTCCGAATTTGTTGCAAAAATTGAAGTAGATGCCGGACCCAATCAAACGATTTGTGCTAATCAAGTTGCACAACTTAATGGAAGCGTTTCAGGAGGTGCAACTCAAGGTATATGGACTACTTCTGGATCCGGTACTTTTATCCCTAATGCCAATACCTTAAATGCACAATATGTTCCCAGTGCTTTAGATATACTCAATGGTTCCGTAACATTAACATTAACTTCTGTTTCAGACTGTTATCCTGTTAGTAAAAGCATGACTTTAACTATTTTACCTGCTCCCGTTGCTAATGCAGGTAACGATATAAGTGTGTGTGCCAATAATGCTGATGTGCCTCTTAATGGAAGCATTTCTTACGCATTAGGAGGAGTTTGGAGTGGTGGAAATGGCACTTTTGTCCCTAATAATACTACCTTAAATGCTACTTATATCCCTACACCTGCCGAAATAGCATCGGGAAGTTTAACTCTTACACTTACAACAACAGGAAATGGTATCTGCGATCCTTCTTCTGATAATGTAATAATTACTTTTACCCCCTCTCCTACTGCAAATGCAGGACCTGATATTAGCGTATGTGCCAATAATGCTACAACTTCGCTGAATGGTTCTGTTACAATAGCTACTGGAGGTGTATGGAGTGGTGGCACAGGTACATTTAATCCCGGACCTAATAATTTAAGTACTCTATATACCCCTTCGCCTGCTGAAATTGCAGCCGGTAGTGTTACGCTTACCCTTACTACAACAGGAAATGGAGGCTGTAATCCAGTTTCTGACCAAATGACTATTAACATTACTCCTGCACCGACAGTTAATGCAGGTGTAGATCAAACTAAATGTAAAAATAATTCTGTAACTTCTCTCAATGGTACTGTTACCGTAGCAAGCGGTGGTGTTTGGTCTGGTGGTACCGGACTTTTTACACCTAACAATACCACTCTTAATGCTACTTACACTCCCTCAGCAGGCGAATTAGCCAATGGTTTCGTAAATTTAACACTCACCACTACCGGCAACGGCAACTGTAACGCTGTTTCCGACCAGATGACTATTACATTTACCGACGCACCTACTGTTGATGCCGGACCAGATGTTACCGTTTGTGCCAACAATGCCAACGTCTCGCTCAACGGTAACGTCGTAGGAGCTACCGGCGGAATTTGGACTACCAGCGGAACAGGAACCTTCTCGCCCAATAACACCACACTCAATGCTACCTATATCCCCTCCGCTGCCGACAAAGCCGCAGGCAACGTCACACTTACACTTACCTCTAC